>NZ_JBHWOO010000110.1:0-2901 GCF_043424415.1 Luteococcus sp.
TGCACGCCACGCTGCTGGCCGGCATCTCGATGGCGGTCTGGGCCACCAACCTGTGGACCGCGCCCGACCACACCCGCGTGGTGCACTACCTGTGGCTGTGCTGGGGCTGTGCCTCACTGGCGCATCTGGTGGTGCTTCAGCAGCGGCTGTGGCAGGCCATCCTGGCGCTGGCCGGCTGGGCGGCATCGATGCTGGCCCTGCTGATGGCCCGCTTCGGCCCGGGCCTCGACCTGGCCGCTCTTCACCCGGTGGTCTCGATCGACGTGGGCGAGGGCCTGGTCTCTCTGATGGTCTTCCACTCGGCCCGGCGCATCTCGAATGTCGCGGCGATGGAGCGCCACCAGGCACGGGCCCTGCGCCGCGAGGCGGACCGGCTGCAGGCCATGACCCACCTGGACGACCACTGGTCGCGTCGGGTCACCGGCGCGCCCCGGGCAGCAGGTGACGTTGAGCGGCGCCGCGGACCGGATGACGGCGGTGGTGCTGGCCCCGAGCCGCTCGCAGCGGATGCGGTGGGCACGGATCTTCGCCGTCGGGTCGATACCGGGCGAGCAGGTGCAGGTGGATGCCGACGAGGACTTCGCCCGGATCACCGTGCAGCGGCCTGCGGCAGTCCTGGGACCCGTCCGGGGCACCAGCGCCTGGTAGAAGGCCTCGACCGCACCGACCCTGCGGGTCCGACAGCCCGTCGCACGCGCCCGCGGTTCTTGGCGGAGACTACCCTGAGAACCCCCGTCACCAATTTCATTGAACCGGTCGGTGCAATTAGATTTGCTCGTGCACGAGAGGACCACATGAACACCAGCCAGCCCAGCCCGTCACCGCACGAGCCCCAGCACGCCGCCGAGGACGACCAGCCAGCGCCGATCCACGAGCGCATCGAGGCATCGCCCGGGATCACGCACGCCGCCGCGCCGTCCGATGCCCCGCACGAGCCCACGCACGCAGCCGAGCCCGACCTGCTGCTCAGCGCCCGGGAGTTCCGGATGCGCGGGCGCGAGTCGATGGTCTTCGGCCCGCTCGACCTGGACTTCCCCTCCGACCGGCCCGCCGTGCTCGTCGGCCAGCAGGGCTCAGGACGCTCGTCGCTGCTGCTCGCCCTGGCCGGGCGGCTCAAGGGCGTCGAGGGCAGCCTGCAGGTGGGCGAGATCGACGGCATCGCCCAGCCCTGGAAGCTGCGCCAGCAGGTCTCGGTGGCCAGGATCAGTGGCTTCGCCGAGCTCGAGGACAACCTGACCATCGGCGAGTCCCGCGACGAGCGCGCCATCGCCGAGGGCATCGGGACCCGCCGCGGGCGCACCCGCTTCCGCGAGCTGGAGGACCTGCTGGGCCACCGCTTCGACACCGACCAGCTCGTCGACCGAATGGCCGCCCAGGAAAGGATGCTGCTCACCCTCGTGCTCGGCTGCCTGTCACCTGCCCGCTTCGTGGTGGCCGACGACGTCGACGAGTCACTGACCGACGACCAGCTCGTCTGGCTGCACGACGCGATGGCCCTGCTCACCGAGGACGGCAACCGATTCGTCATCTCGAGCCTGGAGCAGTCCCCGCTGCCGCCGCTGGCAGCCGTCGTCACCCTCCCGCCGCCGGCCCAGCGCGGCGAACCGAACTTTGCCCTGCGCCGCACCCGGCGCCGCTCCACCACCATCGAGGACGCCTGATGTTCCTGTCCCGCTTCGAACTGCGCCGCTTCCGCGGCCTGCTGCCCAAGCTCGCACTGATCTTCGCCATGCTCGTCCCGGTGATCTACGGCTCCATCTACCTGGCGGCCAACTGGGACCCCTACGGCCGCATGCGCGACCTGCCGGTGGCCGTGGTCAACGACGACAGGCCCGTCACCTACAACGGCAAGAAGGTGCAGGCCGGCAAGGACTTCACCGACAACGTCGTGGAGGCGCGAAACTTCGACTGGCACGTCACCGACGCCACCGACGCCGAACAGGGGCTGCGCGAGGGCCGCTACTACCTCAGCGTCCACGTGCCCCAGAACTTCTCCAGCGACCTGGTCAGCGGATCGACCGAGCATCCCCGCCGGGCCAAGATCACCATGCACCGCAATGACGCCAACGGCTTCGTCATCGGCTCGGTGACCGGACAGGCCCAGAACAGCATCGAGAAGGCCGTCAACGAGACGGCCGTCGAGGCCTACTTCGAGGCCGTCTTCGCCAACCTGGACAAGATCCGCGACGGCATGGTGGAGGCCCGCGACGGCTCGGCAAAGCTCACCACCGGCATCACCAAGGCCAAGGACGGCTCCGCGAAGCTGGCCGACGGCGCCACCACCGCGAAGGCGGCCTCGGCCAAGCTCTCCGCCGGCGCCACAAGCCTCGACTCCGGCATGGGTGAGCTCGAGACCGGCGCCGCCAGCCTGCACAACGGTCTGGGTGAGCTGGCCAAGGGTTCGCAGCGCCTGGAGCAGGGTGCGGGGCAGGTGGCCGGCGGCACCGCCCAGCTGGCCGACACCGTCGTGCCGGTGCTGGACCGCGCCGCCGAGCTGCAGGGCACCGTGAAGTCCGACTCCGCCGAGATCAACAAGGACGTGCAGACCCTCAGCGGCCACGTGAGCGGCGCCACTGACACCGTCGGCGGCCGGCTTGACCAGGCCGACCAGGCCCTGGCGACGCTGGCCACCGTGCCCGGAGTCACCGAGACCAAGGCCTACAAGGATCTGGCCACGCGCTTGGAACAGGCCCAGACCCGCAACAACGACGTGGCCGTGGCCGCCGCCCGCGCCTCCGGCCGCTCGGCGACGCTCAACGAGCGGGTGCAGCAGGCCAATGCCGCCGGCGAGCTGAAGAGCGCCTCGGCCAAGCTGACCCAGCTCAACCAGGGCGCCCAGCAGGTGGCCGACGGCGCAGGCGACCTTCACGCGGGCATCGACAAGGCCTCCACCGGCGCCGG
>NZ_JBHWOO010000111.1:0-4664 GCF_043424415.1 Luteococcus sp.
CTGTGCGCTGGCCCTGGCGCTGCTGGCCGCCGGCGGCTGGTTCGGCTACCAACGCTGGTTCGGGCCCGCCGCCGCTCCCGGTCCGGTGGCCTCGGCCAAGAGTCTCTACGAGCCGCCACTGGCCGTCGGTGCGGCCGGCTACCAGTTCGCCGACGAGGTCCCGGTCCAGGTCTTCAAGGGCGAGACCGACTGCATTCCGAAGCTGAACGCGGCGGTCGCCCCCGCAAGCCAGGCGGTCGTGGCCAACAGCGACCGCGGCTGGGGCGCCTACACCTGGCGCTTCGCCGACCAGTCCAGCGCCCAGAAAGCGTATGAGTCCCTGCGCACGGCCCTCGACGGCTGCACGGTCTCCGACTACACGCTGGGTGCACCCGTCGACAGCCCGAAGTCCGAGCAGCGCTGGACCCAGTACACCCAGAAGTCGGCCGACGGCACCGACCACGGCCGCATCGTGCTGACCAGTGACGCCAACACCCTCACCTGGCTGGAGGGTGGTCGCGAGGACATGGGTGCCACCGCCTTCGACGCGATCCGCGCCCGCCTGGAGGAGATGGACTGAAGGCGCGCCCGAGCCTTGACAGGACGCTGTGACGTGGCGCCCCGGGCCCACCCGAGGCGCCACGTCACAGCGCCCACTGCTGCAGCAGCGTCCCCGCAGTGCTCAGCGACGGTCCAGCTGCGGCTTCTTCGCCGACCCGAGCAGCGTCGGCAGGGCCTTGTCATAGGCAGCCCGGAAGTCGGCAGCGGGCATCACCTTCGACGGCTTGGCCGCTGCCTGTGCCATCCCCCAGGTGCCGGCCCGACCGCGCTGGGCGGGAGTGCCGTGGTGCCCGGCCGAGTCCACCTGACAGTCACCGATGCCGAGAAGCACGTCGTCCACCTCGGACAGCGCAGCCTTCGACTCCTTCCCGCCGCGGGGATGGGCGACGAAGTAGGCGGCTGATGCATCGGCGTGCAGTTCGGTGTAACGGGTCTTCTGCGCCGTGGGCGCCTGCTGGTCCTCCGGGGTGATCATCCCGGTGGCGAACTGCACCTGGTGGCCGTACTCGTGGGCCAGCACCACCTGCGGCGCGATCTCCCCGTGCCCCAGGGCGTCATAGGCACGCAGCATCCCCTCGCCCATCACGATGCGGTCACCGGTTCCTGCCTCCGACGATCCAGGGATGGCCACCGCATTGAAGGTCAGCAGCGGGTTGCGTCCGTGGTCGAGGCCCGGGCTCAGCTGGGTGTAGGTGGCAACGGCCTGACCGAGCACCGATGCAAGGCCGGCGGGAATACCGAGACCCTCGTAGACCGCCTGCACCCGACCCGGATCGGCGAGCATCTGCCCCGTCATGCCCTTGAGCTGGATCGACGAGCCGTCGATGTCCCAGAAGTGCTGCAGCCCTGCGAAGGAGGTCCGCAGCTGGTTGCCCTTGCCGGTGACGTCGACATTGTTGGCCCTCGGGTCCTGTGCCTGCACAGCCTCCAGCAGCGGCAGCATGTCGGCAGCGGTCACCGTGAGGAAGACCTGGTCGAGCAGTGTCATGCCGGCGGCCTGCCCCTCCACATAGCGGGTCACCTCTGTCTCGCGCTGGCAGGCCTCCCCGTCTGCGGCCAGCAGGGGACGCTCGGGCAGGGGCACGTCATGCTCGGAGAGGAAGGCACGCACCTTCTTCTCCACGCCCGCCTTGACGGCAGCGCTGCGCGCCTTGCGCAGGGCCTGCTGGCTGCGGGTGCTGGTGGCGTCGGCCTGGGCGGGGCTGCTGGCCCGAGTGGTGGTGGGGGCCGGGGCGGCCTGTGCCTGGGGGCTGGCCAGGACCGGCCCAAGTCCGGTGCCCAGCGCCAGGGTCATGGCGAGGGCAGCGGTCCTGGTGCGAGTCGAATGCTCATGGTGCATGGGATTCCTCCTGGATGGGATGTGCACCCAGTTTTGCCGTCAACGACCCTTGAGTGATCCGACGACAGGATGAATTCCGTCAATCGGACGAAGGAATCCCGTCACTTCATCCCCGTCAGAGGTCGGCGGGGGTGCCCTGGTGGAAGCGCAGCTTCCAGCCCTGCGGGGTGCGCACCCACACCGAGCTGCGCAGGGCGATCGCGCCACGGCTGCGTGAACGCCAGCGCAGCAGCACCACGTCCTCGGCCAGCCGGTCGGTGCCGATCACCTCGAGGGTGGTCGGATTGGTCAGCGGTGCGATGCTGGCCAGCATCCGCGCCCGGCTCCACAGCCGGCCCGAGGCTCCCACCTCGGTGAAGTCGGGGTGCAGCAGGGCCTCGACGCGCCGGGGATCGCTGCGCACGCTGTCGAGCAGCAGCGACTCCTCCAGGGCGATGACGTCCTGCGCCTCGCGCGGCTCGTCCGGCTCGTCCGGCTCGTCCGGCTCGTCGAGGCTGAACAGGTCGAGCTCCACCGGGGCGGGGCGGGACGGGCCCACGTCCAGGCTGGTGGCGGCCTGCTCCCCCGCCCCCTGGAAGCCGGGCCCGGCGGGCACCTGGGTGCCGTCGCGGTAGGCGCGGGCTGCGGCCTGGGCGCGGGCATCGGCGGCCTCGTTCATCACGTGCCCGGCATGGCCCTTGACCCATTCGAAGGTGACGGTGCGCCCCACCAGCAACCTGTCGATCTCCTGCAGCAGTTCGACGTTCATGACCGGCTTGCCGTCGGCCTTCTTCCACCCGCGACGCTTCCAGCCGGCCATCCACTTGGTCACGGAGTTGATCACGTACTGCGAGTCGCACAGCACGTGCAGCGGCTCGTCGGGCAGCACGGCCGTCTGCTGCAGCAGGTTGAGCACGGCCATCAGCTCACCCATGTTGTTCGTGCCGCGGGGCCACCCGCCGGCCGCCCAGTTGCCCTCGTCGACATACCAGGCCCAGCCCGCCGGGCCGGGATTGGACAGGGAGGAGCCATCGGCAGAAGCTGTGATCACTCCCCCAGTGTGCCAGCCGCCCAGCGACACGACGCGGTTCTGCGCCCCGAGCGCCTAACATGGGGCGGGTGCGACGAGCTGACATGACCCACGAGGTGGACGACAGGTTGGTGCATCCTGCACGTCCCCGGCACCGAGGCCGAAGGATCCTGCTGGCGCTGCTGGTGCTGGGGCTCGTGCTGGCGCTCGGCGGTGTAGGGCTCTACCGCCACCTGAACCAGAACCTCGAGACGGTGGAGCTGCCCACCGACATCCAGGGTTCCCAGGTTGCGCTCCCGGGCCTGCCGAAGGGCGTGGCGCAGAACATCGTGGTGATCGGCACCGACTCGCGGCAGAACCCCAATGACTGCAAGCTGGGCGGCTCCTGCGGCGATGCCAAGATCGACGGGGACACCAACGCCGACGTCATCATGCTGGTGCACATCTCGGCAGACCACGACTCGATGAGCGTGATGAGCATCCCGCGCGACACCACCGTCGACCTGCCGGCCTGCGAGGGCAATGGGCACAAGCGCGAGGCCGGGCGTGACCGGATCAACGGCACCCTGAACTACGGCATCGACTGCACCCTGCGCACCATCCATGACATGACCGGGCTGCCGATCCACCACTTCGCGATGATCGACTTCAGCGGCGTGGTGAGCCTGTCCGATGCCGTCGGCGGCGTCGACGTGTGCGTCAATGCCGACGTCTACGACACCTACTCCCACCTCAAGCTCGCCCAGGGCGACCACACGCTGGAGGGGGTGGCGGCGCTGCAGTTCGTGCGCAGCCGCCACGGCTTCGGCGACGGCTCCGACCTGGGCCGCACCGTCGCCCAGCACCTGTACCTGTCGGCCCTGCAGCGCAAGCTGGAGAGCGCCGGCACCCTGCTGAACCCGCAGAAGGTCTACCGCCTGGCCGACGCGGCCACCAAGGCGCTGACCGTCGACTCCGGCCTGGACAGCGTCGGGCACCTGGCTCAGGTGGTGACGACGGTGGGCCGCGTCCCCTCCTCCTCGACGGCCTTCCTGACCCTGCCGACCGCGCCCAATCCCAACAATCCGAACACGGTGGTGCCCGCCGAGAAGGCGAAGTCGATCTTCGCCAAGCTGCGGGCCGACCAGCCGCTGGTGGACCCCTCCCCCTCGCCCAGCGCGTCGGCCAGTGACGCGTCCGAACCTGCCAGCAGTGCCCCCCAGGCCTCGGCAAGCTCGCAGGCCGCGACGCCCAGCACCTCGGCCTCCCCCTCGGCCGATCCCGAGGACCAGGCCTCGCAGGCCCAGGAGGGCAAGGTGAAGGTCTCCTCGGAGAGCACCGGCTGCGCCGCGGTGAGCACGCAGAAGACGGTGGAGATCAATGGCGTGCCGATGACCCCCACCGAGGCCTTCCACAACTCGCCCAAGATCCCCGTCTCGGCGCCGTGAGCGGGCCGTCGCCAGTCGTCCCGGCCCGCGGCGCTCAGGCGTAGGCGGGCACCAGGACCTGCTCGACGACGGCCTCGCGCTCGGGGTGCGGCAGGAAGGCGCCACGCATCGAGTCGATCGCCACGCGGCGCAGCATCGCCAGGTCCCAGCCGAAGGCCTCCACCAGGTGGCCGAGCTCCTGCGACAGGGTGGTGCGACTCATCAGGCGGTTGTCGCAGCTGATGTTGATCCGGAAGCCCAGCTCGGCCAGCAGCCCGACCGGGTGCTCGGCCATCGTGGCCGCGATGCCGGTCTGCAGGTTGGAGCTCGGGGCCACCTCCAGTAGCACCCGCTCGTCGCGCACCCAGGC
>NZ_JBHWOO010000112.1:0-8719 GCF_043424415.1 Luteococcus sp.
AAAGTGCCGGCGGTGCTCAGGAGAGCACCTCCACCTCCGCAACGGCACCGCGGTAACGATTGTTGCCCACGCTGGGGAGGCTGGTGAGGTAGACCATCACGAAGCGGCTCTGCACCGCCTGCTCGGGGCGGAGCTCCACGCTGGTGCCCGCCTTCGGGTTGGCAGCCACCCGCGACCACCCGTCGATACCGGCCATCGGGGCCGTCGAGACCGACGGGTCGGCCGGCACCCGCAGCTCCACGCCCGTGGGCTGGCCCTGCAGGGTCACCTTCACGCCACTGACGTCACGGCGCTCACCCAGGTCGAGCACCAGCCCCACGCCCGGCTTCAGGCGCCCCATCTGGGCGCTGTTGAGGTAGACCAACGTCTGCCAGGCGGTCGCCGGATCGCCGTCGTGGGCCCGGGCCAGCTGTCCCGGGTTCTCCTCGCCATTGCCGCCGTCGGCGGTCGGGTCGAAATCCTCCACCGCGACGATCTCGACCGCCTCCGGCTGCTTGCCAGCAGCCCGGCCGTCGCCATCCGAACCACCCAGCACCAGCCGCAGCAGGCCGCCCAGGATCGCCAGCACCACCAGTGCCACCAGAACCCAACGCCAGCGCCACTGCTGCGGACGATGGGAGTGCATCCGCTGGGTGACCGCTACCGCCGCCCTGCCTTCGGGGACCTTGCCTTCGGAGACCTTGCCGCTCGCGCTCCTGCCGCCCGAGCCCTGGTCGTTCGAGCTCTTGTCGTTCGTGTCCTTGTCGTTCGTGTCCTTGTCGTTCGGGGCGGGCGTGCTCGGGGCCGGCGTGCTCGGGGTCGAAGGACTCGAAGGCGTGCGGTTCTCGTCCCGGGACAGCGGACCGGCCGAGCTCCACGCGGCGACCGGCGCAGCAGCCACCGCACCGACCGCCGGGGACAGCACCGTCGCACCGTCATTGTGGCCAACAGCCGCCATTCCCACGGCGGTCTCGGCCAGCGGACCGGTGTCCTCCTCCGCCTGGGGCGCCACCGGATAGCGCATCCGCCGCTCCAGGTCTGCGGCCGCATCCGCGCTGCCCAGCACCTGGGTCAGCGCCTTGGCCAGCTGGTTCGCGGTGCGCAGCGGCATCTGCTGACGACGCGGTTGGGCGGACAGCACCTGGTCACAGATCTCGTCGAGGGCAGGAGACACCCCCGCACGCACCTGGCGCGGAGTCAACCAGCCATGCTCATCGGTGGGGGCCGGCAGCAGCCCCCAGGTGCGCACCGGATGGCCGTCCTCGCCCACATCCCCGGCCACGGGCCAGCGTGCCACCAGGCTGGCATAGAGCACCTGGCCGATGGCGGTGACATCGCCCTGCTCCAGCTCGGACCAGGCCAGGGTCTCGTCGCCCGGCTGCGGGTACATCGCGGCCTCGATCAGCAAGCCGACGATCTTCACATTGCCCGTGGCGGTGATGATCACAGTGTCCGGGTTGATTCGCTGGTGGAACAGGCCCTCGGCGTGCATCGACTGCATCGCGTCGGCCAGCTCGCGCGCCACCCACGCCGCCTCCAACGCACTCAACGGGCCCTGGCGCAGCAGCCTCTCCAGCGACTCACCGGGCGCGAACTCGCAGACCACCAGCGACGGATCGGCCGTCTGCTCGCCCACCACCGCGTCCAGTACCCGCAGGAAGCGCGAGTCGGTGGCGAAAGCCGCCTTGCGGGCCGACTCCAGCACCCGCGAGGTGCGGGGATCGTCGTGGGCCAGCACGTGCACCAGCACCGAACGGGAGAGCTTCTGGTCGAAGGCACGCCAGGTCAGGGTGCCGCCACGCTGCGCGAGCTGCTGCTCCAGACGGTAGCGGCCGGCATGGACCTGCCCCGCCTGCACCACGGGTGATGCGGCCGGCACCTGCCCAACCTGCGCCGGCTCGTTGGTGGCCATCACCGGCTGCAGCGTCTGCGTCAGCTCGTCCTCACCGTCACTCATCACGTCCCCGTCCTGTGCTGTGCCACGGCCCAGCCTCACCTGGCCCCCGTGACGTTAGCCGATTCACGCCGTTCCCGTTGTACCTGTCTGATCCGCACGGCCGTCCCCGCCAGGAAGACGACACCGGAACAGATGATGATCAGCCACCCGACGCGCCCCGCCTGGGTGGCGGTCACCGTCAGGTTGCGCGGTGGCCCCACCGGCGTGCCCTGCGGTGTGACCAGCTGCGCCTGGACCCCCACCGGCCCGTTCGCGCGCGCATCGACGACCATCTTGACCGTCGTCCGCTCGCCGGGCCCCACCGAGTGCACCGCACTGTCGCGCACCTGGATGCGCTGCGGGTTCTCACTGGTGAAGACCACCTTGGCGTGCACCGTCTCGTCCAGGCCATTGCTGATGGTCACCGGCACCTGCTGCTCCGGGCCACTGGTGACGAAGTCCTCCACCACGTGCAACCGCACCGGCGCACCCGAGAGCACCTGGGTCTGCTCCTCGCGGACCCGCGCCAGCCAGGACAGCGCCTGGCCACGGTGGCGTCCCCACTCGCTGCTCAATGCCTGACCCAGGACCTGGTGGCCCAGCCTGTGGGGGTCCTCGCCCTGCCTGGCCGTCAGTTCGCCGCGGGCCGCCAGCTCGCCCTCAGCCGCGTCGAGCGCCGCCATCCAGGCCTGGTCGTTGACCCGTGAGGGGGCCTTGGCCAGCGCCAGCTTCGGAGCCTGATCTGCCGAGGAGAGCAGACTGGTGACCGGTGTCCGGGTGCGCCAGGGGGCCGCGGTCGTCTCGGCGCGGGCCTGCTCGGTGGTGGTCACCAGCGAGACCACCGGTTCCCGGGCCAGGAACTGCTGCGCCTGCAGGCCGGCCGCCACCTGGTCGGGTGTCGTCGACGGTTCAGGACCGGGCGCTCCGTTGAACAGGTCGGTGCGCACCCGCACCACGGCGGCGGGGCCGTCGGCGGTCAGCTTCTGCACCGCGGCCGTCGAGGCGGTGTCGGAGACCAGCACCAGGGATGGGGACAAGTTTCGCGCCGCCACCAGCGAGGCCTCGTCCAGCAGGCCACCGGCAGGAGCCAGGGCCAGCGGCCGGCCAGCCAGCAGGTGGCCATCGGGCAGGGGGGCGGCCGCGTCGGCCACCACCCGGGCGTGCCCACTGCCCGCAGCAAGCGCCAGGTCGGGGGTGCCGGCGGGAAGTCGCCACGTCTGTCCCTTCGCGACACGCGCCTCCACGCGGGCCAGGAAGTCCTTGGCAAGACGGCTTCCGGCGGTCGTCGAGGCCTGGGGCGTCGACCCCTTGGCAGCGCGCACCTGGTAGCCAGCGGCCATTGCCTGCAGGGAATCAACCAGGGTTGGATCCACCAGCAGGGCAGTGCCGGGCTGCTCGGCCAGAGTCATCAGGTCGGCCAGGCGCCCCTGCAGCTCCCCGGCCAGGTGGTCGTCGACGAAGACCTTCTCTCCCACCCGCGAAGGACGGCTGGACAGCTGGACCACTGCGGTGCTGGGGGCATGACGCACCGCACCGTCGTCGGGCGTGCGCACGAAGAAGGTGCGCGCTCGGCCCAAGGTCTGGTTCTCCTGCCCCAGTGGGATGCCGCGGACGTGCACCCCCACCAGATGGACGCCAGGCGCATCAAGTCCCAGTGAGTCCTCACCAGTGATTGCCGCTTCAACCGTGAAGGGGGCGCTCTGGCCCGGATCGAGAGTCAGCCTCCCCCCTGGAAAGGACTGGCTGATCTGGCTGCCCACGTCGGTGATGGTGAACACATTGCCGAGCTCGGGCGAGAGCAGCCGGGCACCGAGGGGCTGTTCGGGCGGGCTCCGGCGAGCTGCCTCCAGGCCCTCAGGAGTGGTGATCGCGGCCGAATCGCTCCACACATGCGCCTGGACCTCGCGCAGCGAGACCCCGCCGGTGTTCTTCACGGTGCCCACCATGCGCAGTCTCTGGCCAGCGGAGCCACTGACCGGTGCGGCATGCTCGATGCGCACCGTCACGGCCTGCTCGGCGGCGGGCGCCGCATGGGCAGGCGGAACCAAGGACAGGCCTCCCGACGGGACCAACAGCGGGCCAAGGGCCAACAGCACCACCGCGAGGACCGCCCCCAGGACGTACGGCAGCCTGCCCATGGCGGTGCCTGACGTTGGGGAAGTCACCGCTCAAGCCTAGTTGGCCCCGGTCTGTCGCTGCTGCCACCACGCGCGCAGCTCCTGCTCCGCACGCTCGGGGCCGAGCTGGCCCTGGTCGATGCGCTTCTCGAACAGGAACTTGTAGGCCTCGCCCACCTCGCGGCCCGGCCGCAGCCCGAGGATCTGCATGATCTGGTCCCCGTTGAGGTCCGGGCGCATCGAGTCGAGCTCCTCCCGCTCGGCCAGCACCTCGATGCGTCGTTCCAGGTCGTCATAGGCGGCACGCAGCCGGGCCGCCCGTCGTTGGTTGCGGGTGGTGCAGTCGCTGCGAGTCAGGATGTGCAGCCGCTCAAGCTGGTCCCCCGCGTCGCGCACATACCGTCGCACCGCCGAATCGGTCCAGGACCCGTCGCCATAGCCGTGGAAGCGCAGGTGCTGCTCCACCAGCTGGCTGACGGCCTTGGTCTGGTCGGTGGGGAAGCGCAACGCCCGCATCCGCTTGCGGGCGAGCTTGGCCCCCACCAGGTCGTGGTGGTGGAAGCTCACCGAGCCGTCGTCCTCGAAGACGCGGGTCGCGGGCTTGCCGATGTCGTGCAGCAACGCAGCCAGCCGCAGCACCAGGTCGGGCTGGTGGCCGCGGGACTTCTCCAGCGCGATGGCCTGGTCGAGCACCACCAGCGAGTGCACGTAGACGTCCTTGTGGCGGTTGTGCTCGTCCTGGGTCTGGCGCAGCGCCGACAGCTCCGGCAGCACCCGGTCGGCCAGGCCGGTGGTCACCAGCAGGTTCAGCCCCGGCCGCGGATGGTCGGTGAGCAGCAGCTTGGACAGCTCGTCGCGTACCCGCTCGGCGCTGATGATGCCGATCCGATCGGCCATCTCGGTCATCGCCCGCTGCACGTCAGGGGCAACGGTGAACTGCAGCTGGCTGGCGAAGCGGGCAGCCCGCATCATCCGCAGCGGGTCGTCGGAGAAGGACCGCTCGGCGGTGAAGGGGGTGCGCAGCACGCAGGCCGCCAGGTCGGCCAGGCCCCCGTAGGGGTCCACGAAACGCTGGTTCACCACGTCATGGGCCATCGCGTTGACCGTGAAGTCACGACGCACCAGGTCGCCGGCGATGTCGTCGCCGAAGTTCACCTCCGGCTTGCGGGAGTCCGAGCGGTAGATGTCGGCGCGGAAGGTGGTGATCTCGATCTGCCAGGTGGTGCCGGCCGACTTCTTCTGCGCGCCGATGGTGCCGAAGTCCTTGCCGATGTCCCAGACGGCCTTCGTCCAGCCGCGCAGCAGCTTCTCGATCTCGTCGGGGCGGGCGCTGGTGGTGAAGTCCAGGTCGTGCTGCAGCACGCCCAGCAGGGCATCGCGCACCGGCCCGCCCACCAGGTAGAGCTCGTGCCCGGCGGCCGCGAAGAGCTCGCCCAACTCGCCCACGACGGGGGTGCTCGCCAGCAGCTGGGCGACCTTGTCGGTCTGCTGGCTGGTCAGTGCGGGGCTGGTCTGTTCGTTCTGGGGCACCGCAGGAGTCTAACGGTCGGTGGCGGGGGGCTCAGGCAGCGACGGCCTTGCGTCCCGTGAGCGTCCGCACCGCGGCCAGGCCCAGGATCGCGACGGCCAGCACCCAACCCAGGATGTGGGCCCACAACGGGTCGGCGATGAAGACCAGCACCATGGCGGCCAGCACCGGCGCCAGCTCGCGCAAGCTCCACACGATGTAGCCGCCGAAGCTGGGCATTTCCCGTCCGGCCTCCTCGGCCACCGAGCGCACCATGAAATTGGGACCGTTGCCGATGTAGGTCATCGCACCGCAGGTCACCGCACCCAGGCTGATGGCCACCAGGTAGAGCTCGGGCACGCCGGCCACGCGCGGGTCCCCCGGCAGCTTGCTGGCCAGCTCGAAGAAGGTGGCATAGGTGGGGGCGTTGTCGAGCACCGCGCTCAGGCCGCCCGAGAACAGGTAGAAGGTGATCTCGTTCAGCGGCAGCTTCGGCGCGAGCGAACCCAGGTACTGCAGGGCCGTGATCATCGTCGCGAAGATGCCCAGGAAGAGCGCCGCCACCTCCAGGATGGGGGCCCAGCTGAACTCGTTGAGCTTCATCCGCACCTCGCGGCTGCCGGCGAACCAGCTGATGGCCGACAGCGCGATCATCGCGATCTCGCGCCAGGGCGTCGACAGGTAGGCGACCGAGGCAACCACGCCGGCCAGCAGGATCAGCTGCCAGGCCCCGTACAGCTTCAGCGGGACGACCTCGGTGCGGTCGCGCTCCAGGTGGGCCTTGTCCTCGCGGGCATAGAACATGTGGTCCATGCCGTGGTGGGCGGCCAGCAGCAGCACGTTGATGAACAGCCACTCCGGGAACAGGTTGAAGGTCCACGTGAAGGGCACGCCGCGCAGCATTCCCAGGAACAGCGGCGGATCACCCAGCGGGGTCAGCAGTCCGCCACAGTTGGCCACGACGAAGATCGCGAAGACGATCGTGTGCATCGCGTACTTGCGTTCCTTGTTGGTGTTCAGCAGCGGACGGATCAGCAGCATCGCCGCACCGGTGGTGCCGATGAAACTGGCCAGGACGGCGCCGATGGCCAGGAAGATCGTGTTGTTGCGCGGCGTGGCACGGATGTCACCGGCCAGGTGGATCCCGCCGGAGATCACGAAGAGCGACCCGAGCAGGCAGATGAAGCTGACGTACTCCTCCACCGCGTGCACCACCAGGTGGGGGTGGCCCGACAGCCAGACCCAGGCGACGACCGGCAGGCCGAGCAGCATGGCCACGCCCAGCTGCGTCCGCGGCTTCTCCCAGTGGTGCGCCAGCGAGGGCACCAGCGGGGCGATGGCGATGCACAAGAGCATCGTCGCGAAGGGAAGGACTGACCACCATGGCACCTGCATGGGGGTCATCTTGGCAGGTGTGTGCGATGTCGTGCGCCATCGGGGGTGCTGGCGTGTGGATCAGGCGGAGCTGCGCGTGGCGCCGATCGAGGCACTGATGACGCAGGCCATCGCCACCAGGTCGGTGCCGCTGAGCCGCTCACCCAACAGGATCAGCGCAGCCAGCGCCGCCACCGCCGGCTCCAGGCTCATGAGGATTCCGAAGACCCGGGTGGGCAACTTCTTGAGGGCCACTATCTCAAGGCTGTAAGGGATCGCCGTTGACAACAGGCCCACTCCCAGGCCCACCAGCAGCACCGGTACCGCCCACAGGGAGGCCCCACTGCTGTGCAGGGCCGGCGCCGTCACCACCGCCGCCCCGATCAGGCAGGAGAGCAGGAGGGCGTCGATGGCGCTCCAGCTCTCACCGACCTTTGCGGCCGTGAGGATGTAGCCACCCCAACAGGCGGCCGCCACCAGGGCGAAGGCCACCCCCAGCGGGTCGAGCGGGGTGGGAGTGATGCCGAGCAGGGCCACGCCGGCCAGTGCCAGCACCGGCCACAGCAGGTCGCGGGCATGGCGGGAGCCGAGCACGCCCACGGTGAGTGGGCCCAGGAATTCCAGGGTGACCGCGATGCCGACGGGTAGCCGGGCCAAGGCCTGGTAGACCGCGGCATTCATGCCCACCAGGCAGACGGCATAGGCCAGCAGTGGCATCCACTGATGGGCTTGCGCCGGCGTGGCGCTTGGATGGCGGCGCCGGTGTGCCCGCGTGGCGGCAGTGGCCAGCAACAGCACCAGGCTCGCCCCGACCAGACGCAGCCACAGCATTCCGAGCGGGCCGACCACGGGGAAGGTCTGCTTCGCGACGGTCGCCCCCACCTGCACCGACGCGCTCGACAGCAGCACCAGCACGATGGCGGCGCCGCTGGGGCGGGTCACGGGTTCAGGCACCAGGCCAGCCTTTCATGCGGCGCCGGGAAGCCCCAGCCCTGCTGAAAATGCCCCCTCAAACGGCCATCGATGGAATTTGAACGTGTCGGGTGCCGTATGTGTGGCAATTTCTGCGCGCCTGATGGGTCGGCACCTCACAGGTCAGTGTCCGAGGGCTTGGTCCAGGGCCTCACGGATGGCCCGCTCGTCGGCCCCGAGTTGCCGGGCGCGGGCCACAAAGGTCTTCGTCAGCGTCGTCAGTGCCGATCCCGGGTCCACTTGGGGGCGCCCGATCACTGTCGTGCCTGCACGGCGGGCCGTCGAGACGAACCCGGCGGCCTCCAGCTCCTTGTAGGCCCGCGCCACCGTTCCCGGCGCCACCCCCAGGTCTCCGGCCAACTGGCGCACCGGCGGCAGCTTCGATCCGTGCACCAGGCTCCCCGTGGTGATGGCGTGGGCGATCTGGCGTCGCAGCTGCTCGAAGGGTGGGGTCGGGTCGTGCTCATCCAGGGCGATGGGCAGGGTCACAGGACCGACCCCATCGCCGTGGCTCCCGAGGAGGGCACGGACTGCACAGGCATCCCCCGACCTGGCACCAGGAGCACCGAGATGGCCCAGGTGCAGGCCAGTAGGGCACAGAAGGCGGCGACCACCAGAGCGAGGGCCAGCCAAAGGAAAGGCTCCAGCGCGGCCATCGCGGCCAGCAGGGAACAGGCGACCAGGCTCCCGGCCACTCCGAGCAGGGCCGCGGCCGCCATGGCCTCCGCATTGCGCGTGCGGGCCTGGTCGTCGATCGCCACCACGACCGGGTCTGCACCATTGCGTGGCCGTCGCAGGACCAGGCCGAGACCCAGGCCGAGCGTGAGGAGTACG
>NZ_JBHWOO010000113.1:0-4678 GCF_043424415.1 Luteococcus sp.
TTGACCAGCTGTCCCGCGCGAGCTCGAGCCACGACCGTGTCCTCGCAGCCGCGCAGGATGTTCCACCGCATCGACTCGGGCCAGGATACGAGGTTCAGCAGGTCGAACACCCACACCTTGCCCTTCTTCGCACGGGGTTCGGCGATCACATCCAGCAGATCCGCCTTCGTCGACGTCACCACGAGCGCACCGGGCGCGTTGAGCGCTGCCCGGCTCAGGACGCGGAACGTCTTGCCGCCCCCGGTCGGCGCAACGACCCCGAGATGCTGCTCCTGGCCGAGATGCGCCTCGACGGCACCGCGCGCGAAGGACGCGGTACCCACGCAGAACGTCCGCTCCTTCGCGGGGACCTTCGAGTTGGCGGGCCACAGCCGGCCGTCACGGTCCTCGGAGAGGATCGCTTCGCGGCCGAGCGCTCTCTTCACCTCAGCCTTCGTGGCCATGCCCTTGCCCGGTGCGCGCAGCCGCCATTTCGTCAGCAGTGCCGAGACGGCCACGATCACGACGGCGATCAGCGCGAGGAGGAGGCCTAAGAGCACGTAGGTCCAGGTGCCGCCGCCGGGGACCTCTGCCAGGCCCTGCCCACGGACCACGCCCACGAGTCCGGTCATGCTCACCTCGAAGTCGCCCCACTCCGCGGGCGTGGACAGCACCACTGCGGTGTGCCACACCCCCAGCAAGCCGGCGACGAGGATCAGCAGGAACGCCCACCAGTAGTCGGCGATCAGCAGCAGGAGCGTCGAGGGGGTCTTGTCGTAGCGACCTCGCTGAGCCATCAGGCATCTCCTTCGGTGGTGGCATCCATCGGGGACGGGAACGTCCACGCCCGGGCGAGCACGCCCTCGAGCGGGCGCACCGCCAGCAGCGTGCGGTGCTCGCGGTGTTCCCCCGCCCGCGCCCAGACGATCCGGAACGGCACCTGGTCGTCGTGGTAGGCAGGCGCCACTTCCCGCTCGATCACGGGCCCTGGACGGTCGGGGTCGGTGACCGCCGACCCGCGCAGGTAACCGCGTGTCCAGTGCGCCAGGAAGCCGGCGAGGTTCCGGGCGTTCGTCGTTCTGCGCGAGGCCGTGAGGATGTCCGAGGCGGCGTGCGCGACGTAGCGAATCGGCAGCGACGCCAGGACGGCCGGGGGCCGTAGAGGCGCTGCGACCTCCCCCAGAGACCCCTCGAGCAGCACGCCGGCACTGAGGCGGTCCTGCAGCTCGTCGCGCTCACGCAGGTCCAGTGAGCGCGTCGCCTCGTCCCGGAGCTGCTCCCACACGTCCAGGCGCAGCATCACCCCATCTAGGCGGCCGCGCCGCGCGATGTACAGCGGGGTGCGACCCGACTCGGAGGTCGGATCGAGGTAGGTCGAGGTGACCGTCGGGATTCGGGTCGAGGGCACAACTTCGGCGGCGCTCATGCGACATCACTCCCCGCACCCGCCAGGGCGAGATCCTCGGCGTCGTCCTGTTCCCCGGCCGTGAAGTCGTCACCCTGCAGCCCGACGCGCGCCTGCGACAGCAGCGCGCCGTCGGTGTCAGCCAGCTGCGCCTCAATGCTCGAGCGCGACGCGCGCATGAGCACGGCGGGCTTGTTGCCGATCTTCAGCAGGCAGCAGCCCTGCTCGAGGTTCATCAGCAGGTCGATCGACGACGGGGGCATGCCGAACAGTCGTTGGCACGCCTCGGCGTCCTCTCGGCGTGCCTGGCGGAACATCGCGATGGTGCCGGCCTCCTTGATCGTGGCGATGGCCGGCGAGTTCGCCGGCACATCGGAGAGATGCTGGTAGTTGGTCACGGTCGACAGGGCGAGTCCGCGAGACTTCTTCGTGTTCTGCTGGGACACCTTGGCGAAGGACCCGTCCACCAGGTGCCAACCCTCCTCGATCACGAAGAACGTCGGGACCGCCGACTTCTGCCGCAGGAGGGTGGCCCGCAGCCACGTGTTGATGATCGCCATGACCACCGGCACCGCCGGGCCGCTGTCCGGCAGCGCTGAGATATCGAAGACCGTCAGCCCCGCGTGGACACGGATCTCCTCACTGGTCTCCCCGTCGATCAGCCCGGCGAGCTCGCCTTCGATGCACTCCTCGAGCGCGAACCCGACGCGACGACCCCAGGTTGCGTAGTCGTCGACTCCGTAGCGTCCCAGCTGCGCCTCGACGATCTCCTCGTCCGGTTCCAGGAGGTACCTGGTGACGTCGTGGATCGTCGCGACCGCGCCGCGCTCCCGCGCCCGCGTGACCGCGGCGTCCCGCGCGACCCGCAGGGCCTTGCGCTCGTCCGCGCTGAGGACCTCGCCGATCACCTCTTCGAGAATCGCCTTGAGCAGGTCGGTGTGGCTTGCCGTGAGCCGGTCAGATCCCGTGATCACCGGGTCCAGCGGGTTGATCCTCAGCCCTCCCTCTTCGCCGGTGAAGCGGATGGGCTCCACGCCGAGGGCTCGGGCCAGTGAGGCGTACTCGCCCTCGTGCTCGGAGTCTTCATCTCCGGCCGACTGCATCTTCTTGTCCACGATCACGACGCGGCGTCCCAGCATGAGGTTGCGCATCGTGACCCAGGTCTTGGAGAACGAGGACTTGCCGTACCCGACATCGCCGATCGAGACGCAGTTCGGCGATCCGATGACCTTGGACCGGTAGCCCTCGATCGGATCGTGGAAGACCGGCCAGCCGGTGATCAGGTCATCTCCGGCGTAGAGGCCGAACGATGACGTCGGCGCCCCGGCCACTGCGAGATGCAGCGCCGAGGTCTGCGACGTCGTCGACCGCAGCATGGTGACCTGCTGGTCATAGGCTCCCAGGAAGTCGAGCCACCCCTTCCGGCGAGCCGCCTGCAGCCACGGCTCGGGAGGCTTCGTCTCTGCAGAGGAGGGTGGGGTGCCGCCCTTTCGCTTCTTCCGCTGCTTCACCTTCATCGGTGCTCTCCTCGTCTATGCCGCTCGCAAGTGGCGGCGGGGGCCTGTGGGCTTGCTGCGCTGGCGATCACGTCGGCAGCCACTTCTTCTTACGCCGGCGCACTCCGGTAGCCAGCGGCAGCGTCAGCGGCATCGCCAGGTGGTGCGCGTGGTCCTGCCAGTCGAGGTTCGAGATGTGCGACTCGGCAGCGGCCTCCTCGATCGCGTTGACCGCCCGCTCGAGCTCCTCGAGGTCGGGAGCCTGGATCGTCACGGCCAGTGCCCACTCCGCCCCGTGGACGCCCGATCCCGGCTGCAGGTCTTGCAGCCGTCGCTGCGACGCTGTCAGCTGGGCCTCGCTCGTCCCGTCCGAGACCTCCTTGGCCTTCTGCTGCACCGCCGAGCGGTCCATCGTCAGGTCGTCCCGGGCCTCGGCGCGGGCGGTCGTCGCCGGCACCACCGTCACGTGGGTACTCACGGTGCGTACCACTGCCGGGTTCACGCCCGTCAGGAGCGGCACCAGCATGTCGACCGGCAGTTCTCCCGCCGCGAACCCGTCGCGCGGCACCACGGCCGTGCGGGTGTACCACCGCTTCTGGCTCCCCTCGATCACCAGGTACCGGGAGGACTCCGAGCCGATCCACGGCAGCCACATCGAGAACCGGTCAGCGCCCTCGAGGCGATCCAACGGCTGATCGGGATCCTGCAGGCTGCGCGTCACCGCGGCGAGCCGTCGCTCGTCGAGCTCCCGGAACGAGAACCCGTTGGCGCGGCCCGCGGAGATGATCCGCCGCAGCTCGGTGGCCAGGACCACGGCCGTGCGGGCATCGGCCCGCTCCCGGTCACTGGCCTCGTTCATGTCGTCCGGGAGGACCACGCGATCGGCCGCCGCGTAGAACTCGCGACTCGCCGGCACACCGATCGTCAACCAGGTGCGGTTCTGCTCCTGCTCGCTGATCACTCCGTCCACGAGCTCGGCGTACGAACGCACGAGGATCTCCGGTGCGTTGTCCGGCAGCGCATCGATGAGCCATTGCACGTGATCGGCCGGGTCGAACGGCACGATCCGCGCCACCGGCTGCAGATGCCTCGCCAGCGAACCTTGACGCGCCATCACGGCCTGGAACTTCGCCCACCCCGCGTGGTTCCGCAGCCCCTCAAGCCCGTCGACAACACCGGACTGCTGTGCCCGGAACTCGAGGACCATCGTGAACTGGGTCTGGTCGTGGATCCGCTGACGAAGCACAGCCACACGTCCAGGATGCTCCGCCCCCGGCCACAGCTCGATCTCGTAGCCACGCAACGTCCCGACGTCAGCCGGCAGGTGAGGGACATTCCCCTCAGCGGCCTCGGCCGCCTCTCCCCCGACCGTGTCCAGCGTCTTCATCCGGCGGTTCCAGCGTCGACGCAGGGGGATCGCGAGCATCCCGACCACGGACTTGTGGCCGAAGCTCGGCCTCGGTGACCACACGAACACGGTCGTGGCCAGCAGAACAGCGCCCAGCAGGACGGTCCAGGACCAGCGCATCACCATCAGCTGCGCGACCACCAGCACTGCCAGGGTCGACCACATACCGATCCGCTCGAGGCGGTTGCGGCTGCTCCCGAAGATCGAGCGGCCCTGCAGCTCGCCACCGAGCTGCACATGCGTCACGGCCATCACTCGCTCCACTTCCGTCGATCATGCAGTGAGCTCTGCTGCTCTTCCTGCGACGGGCCCTGCGAAGGCGGTGCCGTGCTCTCCGCGGCCGTCTTCGCGGTCGCGGCAGCGGTCTGCGTGCCCCTGGCGGCCATAGCA
>NZ_JBHWOO010000114.1:0-11078 GCF_043424415.1 Luteococcus sp.
GCCTCCGTCTGGCCTGCCGGGCCCTCATGGAGTTCGACCGCTACCCGTGCCCGTCAGGGACGGGCGCTGTAGCGCCAGGCCTCCCGGCCCGGGTTGTGCGGGCGACGCAGCACCCGGTTGTAGGACTTCCAGCCACCGGCCAGGGGACGGTCGTCGTTCTCCTCGGCCAGCGCAGCAGGGGCAAGCGCCGCCTGGATCACCGTGAGCACCGCAGCCACCTCGTCGGCATCGGGATTGCCCTTGCCGAACTGGTAGACCTGTGCCTGGGCGGCCTCGGTTTCCTCTTCGCTCATCGTCCTGACTCCTGGGTCCTCGGGTGCATCACAGCGGGATGTTGCCGTGCTTCTTCGGCGGCAGCACCTCACGCTTGGTGCGCAGCAGGCGAAGCACCCGGATGCACTCGGCGCGGGTCTCGTGCGGGTAGATGATCTGGTCGACGTAGCCGCGCTCGGAGGCCACATAGGGATTGGCCAGCTCGTCGTTGTACTCGTCGATCAGCTCCTTGCGACGCACCGCCTTCGCCTGGTCGTCCTCGATCTCGGCGAGTTCCTTCTTGTACAGGATGTCGACGGCGCCCTCGGCCCCCATCACGGCGATCTGGGCGGTGGGCCAGGCGAGGTTGATGTCGGCACCCAGGTGCTTGGAGCCCATGACGTCGTAGGCGCCGCCGTAGGCCTTGCGGGTGATCACGGTCAGCAGCGGCACGGTGGCCTCGGCGTAGGCGTAGATCAGCTTCGCACCGCGACGGATGATGCCCTGGTGCTCCTGGTCGACGCCGGGCAGGAAGCCTGGGGTGTCGACGAAGGTGAGCACCGGGATGTTGAAGGCATCACAGGTGCGCACGAAGCGGGCGGCCTTCTCCGACGCGTCGATGTCGAGGCAGCCGGCGAACTGCATGGGCTGGTTTGCCACGACACCGATCGAACGCCCCTCGATGCGGCCGAAGCCGCAGATGATGTTCTGCGCGAACAGCGGCTGCACCTCGAGGAACTCGTCGTCGTCGAGGACGGTGCGGATGACCTCGCGCATGTCATAGGGCTGGTTCGGGGAGTCCGGGATCAGCGTGGTGAGCTTGCGGTCGTGATCGGTGATGGTGAGGTCGACCTCTTCGTCGTCGAAGACGGGCGGGTCCTCCAGGTTGTTCTGCGGCAGGTAGCTCAGCAGCTCGCGCACGTACTCCAGCGCGTCGTTCTCGTCGGCGGCCAGGTAGTGCGCGGCACCGGACTTGGTGTTGTGGGTGCGGGCGCCGCCCAGCTCCTCGAGCGTCACGTCCTCGCCGGTGACGGTCTTGATGACCGCGGGACCGGTGATGAACATCTGCGAGGTCTTGTCCACCATGATCGTGAAATCGGTCAGGGCGGGGGAGTAGACGTGGCCACCGGCCGCGGCGCCCATGATGAGGCTGATCTGCGGGATCACGCCCGAGGCGTGGGTGTTGCGACGGAAGATCTCGCCATACAGGCCCAGCGAGACCACGCCCTCCTGGATGCGGGCGCCGCCACCCTCGTTGATGCCGATCAGCGGGACGCCGGTCTTGATGGCGAAGTCGATGATCTTGACGATCTTCTCGCCGTAGACCTGGCCCAGCGCGCCACCGAAGATGGCGACGTCCTGGCTGAAGACACAGACCGGGCGGCCGTTGATGGCACCCACACCCACGATGACTCCGTCGCCATAGGGGCGCTTCTTCTCGAGACCGAAGGCGGTCGAACGGTGGCGAGAGAACTGGTCAAGCTCGGCGAAGGTCCCCTCGTCGAGCAGGGCGAGCACTCGCTCGCGCGCGGTCATCTTGCCCTTGGCATGCTGCTTCTCGACGGCCGCGGGCGAAGCGGCATTGACGGCAGCGTCAATGCGGCGGCCCAGATCGGCGATCTTTCCAGCTGTGGTGTGGATGTCGATCTCCATGGGGCTGACCCTAGCGGCTCAGCGGCTGCTGCGCAGCGCTCCGGCTGGGCAATTCCATCCTGCGGGACTACCGTGCGCTGCATGCCCGCCTGCGACGCGACCGATCCCGAGCTCCTGCGACAGCTGTTGGAGCGTGTCACCCTGTGGAACGAGGTGCGCTGGGTGCCCACCACTGGCAGCACCAATGCCGACCTCGCGGTGCTGGCCCGCACCACCGACCTCGACGGCTTGGTGCTGGTCAGCGAGGAACAGACCGCCGGCCGCGGCCGCTTCGAGCGCCGCTGGGAATCACCCGCCGGGGCCTCGGTCGCCTTCTCGCTGCTGCTGCGCCCCACCCGGCCATCGCTGGACTGGGGCTGGCTCTCGCTGCTGGCCGGGATGGCCGTGGCGACAGGGATCGAACAGGCCACCGGCGCCGGGCCCGGCCGCGTGGAGCTCAAGTGGCCCAATGACGTCCTGGTCGACGGGCGCAAGATCTGCGGCATCCTGTCCGAGCGCATCGACGGCGACCACGGGGCCGCTGCTGTGGTGGGCATCGGCATCAACTTCTCCCTAGACGAGTCCGAGTTGCCCGTCCCGACCGCAACCTCGCTGAGGATCGCCGGGCTCGAGGCTGGCAAGAGCGAGGTGCTGGCCAGCCTGCTGACCGAGTTCGCCCGGCTCTACGAGATCTGGGAGTCCGAGGGGCAGGTGCACGAGGAGTACGAGCGGCGCTGCGCCTCCATCGGCTCGCCACTGCGGGTGATGGTCGACGAGCACACCCATGTGCTGGGGACCGGAGACCACGTGGACGACTTCGGACGGCTCGTGGTGCGCACGCCCCAGGGGCTGCAGCCCTTCAGCGCCGGCGACGTCTTCCACCTGCGGCTGCAGTAGCGGCTCCTGGTCGTCGCTCAACCGCTCAGCCGCGCTGGACGCTGGCACGCAGGAAGGCCTGCCAGGTCTCCTGGCGTCGCAGGTCCCGCAGGCCCAGTTCGGCCAGGACGGGGCCCGCCTGGTCTCGGGTCTCGTCCCACTGCCCGGTCACCTCGCCCTGCTGGCCCCAGATCGACTGGCAGATCGCCTGGACTGCCTGGTTCTGCACCCGCGAACCACGGCTGAAGCTGCTCATGCCGCTGCCCGAGAGGCCGTTGTCGACGTGGATGTGGTTGCGGTGCTCAGGGTCGAAGTGGTGGGTCAGCACGTAGGCGAAGTGCAGGTGCAGTGAGGCCGCGAGCGTCCAGTAGCGGCGCCGCAGCTCGGCCTGGCGCTCGGCGCTGGCCTCGTGCCACAGGTCCTCGCGGGCACTGACCACTGGTGTGGAGCCGATCCGCAGCCGCGAGATGTCGAAGGCGCGGCCGTTGGCATGCCAGGAGCGGCACTGGTCCTTGACGACGTGGGCGCCATAGCTCCAGACCTCGGTGCTCCCGCCGTAGCGCGAGGTGGCCTCGAAGTCGGCCATCCAGGCCTCCAGCTGGCCCAGGAAGCCGGCGTCGAAGCGCATGGTGGCGGGTTTCCCGGTCGGCTCGTAGATGATGCGGGCCCGTCCGATCCGTGAGGCGGACGCCAGCTGTGAGGCGTCCAGACAGGTGGGCTTCCCACGCGGCCCGACCCCGCCCCCAATGCCCGGCAGTCCGGGGCCGGTGCGCAGGGTTTCGAGGCCGGCCAGTCCCAGACCAGCCAGGCCCAGCGTCGCCGCGCCGCCGACGAGCAGCCCGCGACGCGAGCTCCTCGGCCGACCGGGCGGGGGCGTGGCTGGGTGGCTGCCGGAGGCCAGGGGCTCGCGTCCGTGCAACCAGTCCAGGTCCTGCCTGCTGGCCATCGCGCCTCCTGTTTCCTGCCCCTGGCGGCCGGGACTGGGGCAACACTAACCGTCGCTCAGGCGGGGGTCGCCGTCACCGGACCGCGGGGGCGGCGGTCGAGCAGCACCAGCACCGCGGCGCCAAGGCACAGGGCCGCGGTGAGCATCCAGGCGCGGGTATAGGTGCCGTCGGCCGAACGCAGCAGCCCCGAGACGCTGGCACCCAGGCCGGCCCCGACCATGTGTGCGGCATAGACCCAGCCGAAGACGACGCCCGAGCGTCGGATGCCGAAGTGTTCCCGGCACAGGGCGATGGTGGGCGGGACGGTGGCCGTCCAGTCCAGCCCGTAGAAGACCACGAAGAGCCACAGCGCCGGGGTCATGTGCGCCTCCAGCATCTGGTTGATCGGGATCAGCGAGAGCCCCCGGAGCCCGTAGTAGACGGCCAGCAGCCACCGCGGGTCATAACGGTCGGTGAGCCAGCCGGAGGCGACGGTGCCCAGCACGTCGAAGATGCCGATCAGCCCGATCACGCCGGCAGCCGTGGTGGCCGGCATCGAGTGGTCATGGGCCGCGGGCACGAAGTGGGTCTGGATGATGCCATTGGTCGACCAGCCGCAGATGGCGAAGCTCACCAACAGGATCACCATGGCTGGCCGTCGCCAGTTCCTCGTCAGGGCCGAGACCGCACTGCGCAGTGGTTCCCGCAGGCCGCGCGGACACTCGTCGGTGGGCTGCGCAGCGGGGACGGAGCCCGGCCGGCCGGTGCCCAGCGCTTCCACACCGGCCTGTCCAGGCCAGTCACGCACCACGCGCCAGCACAACACGGCACACAGCAGGGTGAGCGCGGCGATGGTGCCCACCGCCACTCGCCAGCCCGGCCCTGCCACCGCCTGGGCGACGACGGGCACGAAGAGCACCTGCCCGGCGGCCGTCGCGGCACTGAAGGCACCAGTCACCAGGCCCAGGTGGCGGGCGAACCACCGGTTGGCGACGATCGCCCCGAAGGTCAGCGCCAGGGCGCCCGTGCCCAGTCCGATCACCAGCCCCCACAGCAGCCACAGCTGCCATGCCTGGTCCATGAAGAGGCTGGCCACCGCCGCCAGGCCCACCACCAGCAGCGAGGCCGAGACGGTGCGTCGCGGCCCCCACAGCTCCATCACGGCGGCCGCGAAGGGAGCGGCCGGCCCGTAGACCACCAGGTTGAGGCTGGCCGCACCGGAGGTCGCGGCGCGGCTCCAGCCGAACTCGTCCTCGAGCGGCTGCAGCAGCACCCCGGCCGAGGACCGGAAGGCGGAGGCGACCAGCAGGCAGACCAATGTGACGGCGGCCACCAGCCAGGCCGGGTGGATGCGGGGGCGGGGACTGCTCACCGGTTCACGCTAGGTCCTTGCAGCCCTGTCCAGCCGGCCGTCCCCATCCGTGGACGTGGCCTTCGGGCGACCAGGCGGCGGCGAGCAGGTGACCGGTCGGAGTGGAGTGGTGAATTCCAGATGCAGAGTCGATGAACCCCCCGCGCACGTGGTCCGGGAACGGTCGACGCCAGCCCTAGCGTCACACCTGGCCGCAACCCGCTGCGCCAGGACAATTCCCCGCAGAGCCCTTCCAGAGATCACCATCCAGGAGACCCTGATGAGCACCAGACACCTTGCAGCGCTGACATCCGTTGCCCTGGTCGCCGCCACCACAGCCGTCCAACCCGCCCTGGCCCTGGCCGAAGGCGCGTGCGACCAGCTCACCACCCCGCTCTACCAGCAGTTCTCCAGCGCCGTCGGCACCAGCCTGGTCACCCCTTGGAAGAACGAGTACGACAAGGCCGCCAGCTACCAGTTCACCCAGGCCGGCACCCTGGGCACGGTCAGCACCCGCGCCGCCGACGGCCTGGTGGCCGTGCACCGCCTGTCGAAGGGGGCCGACTTCGTCACCGCCGTCGCCAATGACGTGCCCAGCTGGACCAAGCGTGGCTATACCGACCAGGGCGTGAGATTCCACGCCGCGCCGCCGCACGCCACCTGCGGCGTGGTCATCCACCGGGTTGCGCGCGACGGCGTCCACCGCGAGGTCGCTGCCGGCGGCGTGGCGCAGTTGGTGGGCCAGGGCTGGGTCGACGTCGGCGCGAAGTACGTCGTGGGTGGTGCCCCGACTCCTGCTCCCCAGGTCACGGCCGCCTCTGGCGCCGATGCGGACGGCCGCTTCAGCCTGGCCGTCATCCCCGACACCCAGAACGAGAGCCTGCGTGCCGGAGCACCCCGAATGGTGGCACGCAACAACTGGCTGGTGGCCCGCAAGGGCGCCGACCAGCTCGACCTGCGGGCCGCCATCCAGGTGGGCGACATCGCCAACTGGGACACCCCCGACCACGACCAGTACGCCAATGCCGTCACCGGCATGAAGGTGCTGGAGCAGGCCCAGGTGGGCTGGATCGGCGCCGTCGGCAACCACGACTCCTACGCCACCGGGGAGGGCGGCTCGGCGCGTCCCGGCGTCAACGTCCACGAGGCGCTGCGCGACACCGCCACCTACAACTCCTACTTCGACGGCTCCCACTTCCGCTTCCGCGCCGCCACCCAGGCCGGGCGCCAGGACACCTCCACCCACATGTTCCAGGCCGGCGGCCTGAAGTGGATGGTCGTCGCCCTGGAGCTGTGGCCGCGCCGTGCCCAGCTCGACTGGGCCAAGCAGCAGGTGGCCGCGCATCCCGACCGCAATGTCATCCTGCTCACCCACGACTACCTCGATCGTGACGGGAAGGTCGTCACCGGCAATGGCGGTTACGGCGACCTGCCGATCAGCACCGTGCGCAGCGGGCTCGTGGCCAAGTACTCCAATGTGCGCATGGTGCTCAGCGGGCACCAGGGCGTGCGCAGCGTCCTGGTGGAGGACTTCGGCAGTCACCGCGTCGTGGCGATGCAGCAGAACTACGACAACAACGCCGACGCCATGGTGCGGCTGGTGGAGGTCGACGCCAAGGCCGGCACGCTCAAGCACACCTTCCGCTCCACCACCAGCGACCGTGTCGATGTCAACGGTGCGGTCATCGACAAGATGGCCTGGGTCCGGTGAACACGGATTCTGTGAACATGCGTCGTGTGACGGGCGGCTCGCGGACTACGGGTGCTGCGGCGTCCTTCGGTAGTCTCGTGGGGTGAGTCGTCCCTACATCATCGGCATCATCGGCGGTGGCCAGCTGGCCCGCATGATGCACCAGGCATCCATCGCCCTGGGCGTGCGCATCCGGCTCCTCGCGGAGGGGCCGGACGTGTCGGCCGCCCAGGTGGTCCACGAGGTCGTCGTCGGCGACTACACCGATCCCCAGGTGCTGCTCGACTTCGCCCGCGACTGCGACGTCATCACCTTCGACCACGAGCACGTCCCCACCCAGCTGCTGGAGCAGGTGGAGGCTGCCGGCACCGCCGTGCGCCCCGGCCCGGACGCCCTGCAGTACGCCCAGGACAAGTCGCGGATGCGCCTGCGGATGACGGAGCTCGGCGCGCCCAATCCCGAGTTCGCGATCTGTGAGCAGCCCGAGCAGTTGGTGGCCTTCGGTGACGAGCACGGCTGGCCGGTGATCGCCAAGATCTCGCGCGGCGGCTATGACGGCAAGGGCGTGTGGAAGGTGGACGGCCCTGAGCAGGCCGACGAGCCCTTCGCGGTGCTCCGCGAGGAGGGCAGCACCGTCGACGGCGGCACGATCAGCCGCGAGGGCGTGGTGATCGTCGCCGAGGAGTTCGTCGACTTCGCCCGGGAGCTGGCGGCGCTGGTGACCCGCTCGCCCAGCGGGCAGGCCGTCGCCTACCCGATCAGCGAGACCGTCCAGCGCGAGGGCATCTGCGCCGAGACCACCACCCCGGCCCCCGGCCTCGACGGGTCCCAGGCGAGCGAGCTGCAGCAGCTGGCGCTGCGGATCGCCGACGAGCTCGGTGTGGTGGGTCTGCTGGCCGTCGAGCTGATGCAGCGCCGCGACGGCAGCGTCGTGGTCAACGAGCTGGCGATGCGCCCCCACAACACGGCGCACTGGACCATCGACGGCTCCAACACCTCACAGTTCGAGAACCACCTGCGGGCCGTCCTCGACCTGCCGCTGGGCGATCCTGGCCTGCGCGCCGCCCACGTCGTGATGGCCAATGTGCTCGGCGGTGACGAGGAGGACCTCACCGGCGCCCTGCAGCACTGCTTTGCCCGCGACCGCAAGCTGCGCGTGCACCTGTACGGCAAGGACGTGAAGCCGCACCGCAAGGTGGGCCACGTCACCACCTACGGCGAGGAGCTCGCCGACGTCACCAAGCGCGCCCGGCATGCCGCCGGCTACCTGATGGGAGATCCGAATGCCTGAGGTCACCACCCCGCTGTCCGTGCTGGAGCAGCGCGAGCCCGCTCGGCCGCTGGTCGGCATCGTGATGGGCTCCGACTCCGACTGGCCCACCATGGAGGCCGCCACCGTCGCCCTCGATGAGTTCGGCATCGCCTGGGAGGCTGACGTGGTCAGCGCCCACCGCATGCCGGAGGACATGGTGACCTATGGCCGCGAGGCCCACACCCGAGGGCTCCGCGCGATCATCGCCGGCGCCGGGGGAGCGGCCCACCTGCCCGGCATGCTGGCCTCCCTCACCCCGCTGCCCGTGATCGGCGTGCCGGTGCCGCTGAAGTACCTCGACGGCATGGACTCGCTGCTCAGCATCGTGCAGATGCCCGCCGGGGTGCCGGTCGCGACGGTCAGCATCGGCAATGCCCGCAATGCCGGCCTGCTGGCCGCCCGGATGATCGCCGCTGGGGACGAGGAGCTCACCGGCAAGATGCTGGACTTCCAGGCCAGCCTGCGCGACCAGGCCCTGGCCAAGGGCGAGAAGGTGCGCCAGCACAACCGCTAGGCGGGGATGCCGCGACGCCGGTAGCCCAGTAGGCCCAGCGCCAGCAGGGCGATCGCCAGCGCGGACTCGATGGTGAAGGCGGTCCAGTCCATCGGGTCGCGCGGCAGGTGGGCCAGGTGACCCCAGGGCTGCAGCCGGACCAGCCAGTCGGGCAGGTCGAAGAGCACGGCGAACCAGGTGCAGAACATGGTCCAGCCGAGCAGCGCCCAGACCAGTCCGGTCAGCCGGGGCAGCCAGCCGATCAGCAGCATCATGGCGCCGGTGACCAGCACCAGGCCGGGCAGCAGGCCGAGCGCGGTGCGGGTGTAGGTGCCCACCAGACTCCAGTCGTGGTTGCGCTGGGCCTGCACCAGTGGCATCGCCGCGCCGACCGCGACGAGGACGATGCAGGGCACCGGTACCGCCCACAGCAGGTGGCTGAGCGCCAGGCTGGTGCGGCTGGTGGCGGTGGCCAGTACCTGTTCGGCATGGCCGTGCACCTCCTCGCTGCGCAGCCGGACCAGCACCGTCGCCGACATGATGGCCGCGACGGTGGCCATGATCCCGGTCATTGCGACATAGAAGGCGGTCTGCAGGTTCGCGGTGCCACCCATCTTCTGCAGCATCTCGCCCATCTGTGGATTGGCTGCCAGCGCCTTGTCCATCTGGCTCATGATCGAGCCCATCCCCGCCGAGCACAGCACCAGCGCCAGGCTCCAGCCCAGCAGGGTGCTGCGCTGCAGCCGCCAGGCCAGCCCCCACGCCCCACCCAGCCATCCGGGGGCGGTGGCGCGTCCCGCACGGGTCTGCCAGAGCCCGGCCAGGTGGTCGCGGGTGGACTCCAGCCGGAAGGCGACGGCGACGAGCAGGACGAAGGCCGTCACGGGCAGCGCCAGCACCCACCAGCGTTCCTGGGCGAATGGCCGCAGCAGCATGCCCCACTCCATCGGGATGGCCCAGCGCAGGTTCGCGTAGGAGGCTTCGGGACCGGCGCCGTCGACGATCATGCGCAGCAGGAACATGCCGCCCCACAGGGCCCCGACGGCCCAGTAGCGGGCGCTGCGGGCACTCTCGAAGAGCTGCGCGCACACCGCCCCGATCCCGACGAAGAGCAGTCCCTCGGCGCCGACCGCCGCCCCGGCCGCCACTGAACCCGTGCCGGGAAGCCCCGTCGATGCGGTCCACGCGGCCGTCACGGCTGCCAGCGCGAGGCAGGCGAGCATGCAGCATGCCAGCGCCCCGGCCAGTGGGGCGTGCCGTCCGACCGAGCCGGCGCGCAGCAGCTCGAGCCGTCCTTCCTCCTCCTCTGCGCGGGTGGCGCGGATGATGCCCAGGGCGCCCATCATCCCGGCGAGCATGCTCGCGAAGCCTCCCACCCGCCAGAAGACGAAGCCGCCCTTGGTGTTGATGTCGAAGACCGGTCCCAGCAGGGCCAGCATCGACGGGTTGTTGCGCAGTGGGTCCAGGGTGGCGCGAGGGTCGGTGCCGGGCGGGATGATCGTGTCGTACTGGCTGGCGGTCAGCGGCATCAGGCAGGCCAGGCCGAGGATCCACAGCGACCAGAAGAGCCAGTTGCGGCGCAGCGTCAGCCGCAGCATCATGCCGGTTCCGGTGAGGGTGCTCATCGTGCCGCTCCCGACGCCTGGTCGCCCTGGTCGTAGTGGCCCAGGAAGAGTTCCTCCAGCGACGGTGGGGCCGAGGTGAGGTTGCGGACTCCGTGCTGGGTGAGCAGGACCAGGACGTCGTTCATCCGGTCGGCGTCGACGTGGGCGCGCACCCGGTTGCCCTCGACGCGCAGGTCGTGCACGCCCGGCATGGCTCCGAGCCGGTCGGGCACGGTGTCCAGATCTGCCGTGACCTGCAGGCTGTGCAGGTGGCGCAGCTCATCGAGGGTGCCCGTCTCGACGATGCGTCCGGCCTTGATGATCGAGACGTGGTCGCACAGCGCCTCCACCTCGGACAGGATGTGGCTGCTGAGCAGCACGGTGCGGCCCTGCTCCCGCTCCTGCCGGATCAGGTCGGTGAAGACGTGTTCCATCAGCGGGTCGAGGCCGCTGGTGGGCTCGTCGAGCAGCAGCAGGTCCACGCGGGAGGCCAGCGCCGCAACGAGCGCCACCTTCTGCCGGTTGCCCTTGGAGTAGGTGCGGCCCTTCTTGCGCGGGTCCAGCCCGAAGGCGTCGATGAGTTCGGCGCGTCTGGTCTTGTCCAGTCCGCCACGGGCGCGGCCGAGGATGTCGATGGCCTCCCCGCCGGTCAGGTTGGGCCACAGGGTCACGTCGCCGGGCACGTAGGCGAGCCGCCGGTGCAGTTCGGGGGCCTGGCGCCACGGGTCGCCCCCGAGCAGGCGCGCGGTGCCGGAGTCTGCCCGCAGCAGGCCGAGCAGCACGCGGATGGTGGTGGACTTGCCGGCGCCGTTGGGTCCGAGGAAGCCGTGCACCTGTCCGGTGGGGACTTCCAACGTCAGCCCGTCGAGGGCGCGCAGCCTGCCGAAGGTCTTGACCAGGTCAGTGGTCTGGATTGCGAGGTCGTTCATTCCCGTCTCCCGG
>NZ_JBHWOO010000115.1:0-3496 GCF_043424415.1 Luteococcus sp.
CCGCATCGGCATCGACGACGACCACCACACCTTCCTCGACGCGGGCCGGATCGCCCAGGAGGAAGGCATCGCCGCGATCTGCCTGCACGCCCGCACCGTCGCCGACGCCTACTCCGGCGAGGCCAAGTGGGACCACATCTCACGCCTGGTCGAGCACGTCGACATCCCCGTGCTGGGCAATGGCGACATCTGGGAGGCGGCCGACGCGCTGCGCATGATGGAGCAGACCGGAGCCGCCGGCGTCGAGGTCGGCCGCGGCTGCCTCGGGCGGCCCTGGCTCTTCCGCGACCTGGCCGATGCCTTCGCCGGACGCGAGACGCAGGTGCGGCCGTCGCTGGGCGAGGTCGCCACCATGGTGCGCCGCCACGGCGAACTGCTCGCCGAGATCATGGGGGAGCGCCACGGACTCACCGACCTGCGCAAGCACATGGCCTGGTACTTCAAGGGCTTCCCGGTGGGCGGGGAACTGCGCCACCAGCTCGCCATGATCAGCGACTTCGAGACCTTCGACGCCCTGCTGACCCAGCTGGACCACGACGCGCCCTTCCCCGAGATGGAACTGGGCAAGCCCCGTGGCCGCCAGGGCACGCCGCGCGCGAAGGTGATCGTTCCCTACGGCTGGTATGACGACACCTCGGGCCTCGACGTCGAGATCAGCGAGGACGAGTCCGACACCTCAGGAGGCTAGGCATGTGCAACCAGTGCGACGCGAGCATCCCCGAACCCGCGGCCCCGGCCGACGGGCCCGAGTCGGTGCAGGCAGAAGCGACACAGCCCGAGGTGATGCCCCGGGCCGTCGCCTGGGCCCAGACCATGCACGGCCACGAGAACGACGACGTCGTGCTGGCCCATGCCGACTCCCACGCCACGATGCAGACCGGGGCGGTGATCGGTCGTGAGGCACGCGAGGAGCGCGAGGCCCTGCTGCTGCGTCCCGGCGCAACCCTCTCGCATGGCGCGGGCAATCGCGCCATCGAGGAGGAACCGGATGCCGAACGCACCTGCTTCGAGCGCGACCGGGACCGGATCGTCCACTCGCCGGCCTTTCGCCGGCTGGCCGGCAAGACGCAGGTGGTGGTCTACCCGACCGACCACCAGCGCACCCGCCTGACCCACGCGCTGGAGGTGGCCCAGGTGGCCACCTCGATCGCCCGCGGCGTCGGCACCAATGTCGCCCTGGCAGACGCCATCGCGCTGGGCCACGACTGCGGCCACGGGCCCGGCGGCCATGCCTCGGAGGACGCCTTCGATGCCTTCATCCCCGAGGGCTATGACCACGGCCCCTGGGGGGCCAATGTGGTGCTGACCAGCCTGAACCTGTGCACCGAGACCCTCGACGGCATCCGCAACCACTCCTGGAGCCGGCCCGCCCCCGGCACCATCGAGGGCGAAATCGTCAGCTGGAGCGACCGCATCGCCTACTGCGCCCACGACCTGGAGGATGCGATCCACGCCGGGATCGTCGAGCTGTCAGAGCTGCCCGATGACGTTGCCGCCATCGCGGGCATCGGCCGGCGCGCCCAGCTGGGCACCTTCATCCGGGCCGTGGTGGACACCACCAATGCCACCGGGCGGGTCGGCATGGACGCCGAGACGGCCTCGGCCCTGGCTTCGCTGCGACGCTTCAACTACGACCGCATCTACACCCGACCGGACTCGGTGGCGCAGAGCCATGCCGTGGTGGAGGTGCTGCGTGGTCTGGTCGAACGCTACGTGGCACGCCCCGAGCTGATGCCCGCCGACTATCGCTGGGATGACCTCACCCGCGGTGCCGTCACCTATGTGGGCGGCATGACCGACCGCTTCGCCTTCACCCAGGCCGAGGACCTGCTGGGCTGGACCAAGGACCGCCTTCCCCGCGGTATCGGACGGGGCGCCTGAGGTGCTCGTGCCGCCGTCTCAGCGCCGGCCGGGGGCGGCAGCTCGCTGGGCGAGGTAGGGGAATACCAGGACCGTCACGGCCCCGCCGGTCACCAGCGTCGACGCCAGCGTGGCGCTGATCAGCTCCGACGCGGCGGCGATCTGGGTGACGGCAACGATGATCGGCAGGCCGGTGGCGGCGTACAGCCCCAGGCCCACCTGCTCGCCACGGGTCTCAAGACCAGAGGCGGTGGTGCACCAGCGCTCCCGCAGGACCACCGGCAGCCCTCGCACGAGGACCACGACGGCGACGAAGCCCAGCAGCAGCGGCCACTGCTCGAGGACGGCGGCGAAGTCGATGCCCATGCCACTGGTGACGAAGAAGACCGGGATGAGCAGGCTGAAGCCGACGATCTCCACCTTGTGCATCACTTCGGCGGCGTGGTCCGGAGAGGCCGAGGTGAGCGCCGCCTTGAGCAGCATTCCTGCGCACAGCGCTCCCAGCGCGACGTCCAGCTCAAGTACCGCCGACAGCAGCATCAGGCTGACCAGGACCCAGATGGTGAGCCGCAGTGTGGTCTGCATGGTGGAGTTGGAGGCGGCACCGATCGCCCGCGACAGCAAGGGGATGCGTCGGAAGATGCGCGCCGGTACACCCACCGTGCCCACCGCGATCACAGCGAACAGCAGCAGGACGGCACTCGACTGCCAGGTGCCGCGGGTGGACAGGAGCAGGGACATGGCGACGATCGGCAGCAGCTCCCCGACGGCGCCGTGCACCATCACGGCGCGTCCCAGTGGGGTGCCCATGGCCCCCGAGTCCTTGAGGATGGGGAGCAGGGTGCCGAGGGCCGTGGAGGTCGAGGCAATGGCGAAGACGACTGCCACGTGCCAGTCGCTCCGGAAGACCATCATTCCGGCAGCGGCCCCGAGCCCGGCGCACAGCATCCACGTGACCGCGGCGCGCCTCCCCTGCACACCTCGAAGGTCATATGTGTTGATCTCGAAACCGGCCAGCAAGAAGAGGAAGCCCATGCCGAGCTCGCGCAGGAAGTCCACAGCTGCGGTCCGCTCGGCCAGCGCGAGGGCGTGGGGTCCGATGAGCACCCCGAGCCCCAGCAGCCAGACCACGTCGGGGATCACCCGGCGAGAGGTGATCGCGAGCACCGGCGCGAGAGCGGCCGCGAGGGCGATCCACCAGATGGGCAGGAGATTGTCGACCAGCAGGTGCGGGTCAGCCATGGAGCCCCTTTCATGTCTGGGCGGCGTCCCGGGTGTGTCGAGGACGCCGGCGTCACTTTGCCAGTCCAGTCGATGTCTTGACGAGAATGTCCCCGGACGGGGAGGTGTCTGACGATCATCAGAGTCTCCACCAAACCTCAAGGCCGTGCTGGTGCCGGTGCGCCGAACGCTGTCAGAATCATGGGCGCACGCCGCGCGGCGTGCGGCGCGAGCGCCCGGGGAGGTGAGGTGCCATGGCGGCAGGCAAGAACCACGGCTCCGACTGGAGCATCGTCGTGGTGCTGCTCATCTGCGTCATCACCGGCATCATCCAAGGCGCCCGCGGCATGGTGCGCCACATCGACCCCTCCGAGATCGGCGCGGCCAGCTCCTCGGTGCTCAGCGTCGACAATGC
>NZ_JBHWOO010000116.1:0-2564 GCF_043424415.1 Luteococcus sp.
TCGTACTGCCCTTCCGGGACTACTTCTGGCAGGGCTGCCTGCAGCTGGCGCATCAGTGGGTAGTCGATCTCACCGAGTGGGGTGATCACCGCGAGGGACTCGACCGGGGAGAGCAGCAGTATCCGCTCCTCTTCCACGGCCGGGAGGGAGAATGTGGCGCCGGATGGCACAGTGACTGTGCCTCCTGCTCCGCCCCACCTGATCTGAGGGGAGACGTCGACGCCGCCGAAGTTGGTGACGGTGACCTCGCCGGTTCCGCTGACCGTGTCGTGGAGCCATACTCCTTGATCGGAGATCAGCTGGATCGGGAGTTCGTCGATGATTCCTTCATCATTCGGCTCGACGTCCGGTGGAGGCAGTGTCGCCGCGAGGCGGACCTGCGTCGAGACCCGCCCGTACCGGGGTGAGTGCAGCGACAGGGTGCCCACCAGTGTGCGGGAGAAGCCTGCTCGGAACTCGGCCCAGACGTCACCCGCGGGCTTCGGCCCGTCTGGGCCTACTGCGACGCGGAGGGACCCGGTCATGGGCCCTATGTTCTGGGAGTCGAGGATCTGGCCGGCGACGAAGGGGGACTCCGTGGTCACATCAGTTGACTGGGCGACTAGGCCGTCGATGCCGGCGGCGTTGAGTCCTGTCACCCAGTTCTCGGTGAGCATCTCCCACTGACGACCCCACGGGGTCGTGTACCACAGTCGATAACCCATAGTGTGCCCTCCTTCCTAGTAGACGCGGGCGGTGTAGTAGTCGTCCGCGGTGACCTCCGACGCGGATTCCAGCTCTCGCAGCCGTAGATCGAGGCTCTCTGCGGCCTGCTGGAACATGGCTTGCACCTGGTCGCGGCTGAATGCCTCACCGGGTGGCAGGGTGAACGCGAGGGTCGTGACCCCGGTCCCGTGTTTGGCGGCCTGGTCGCTGGTCAGAGACACCAGCTCCGCCAGGCGTCCGTTGATCGCGACGAGTTCCTGGGACTGACCATCTGCGATGGTGATCATGTGCCCCATCCGCTCGGCCTCAATCTCTGCGGCCGCGGCGATTGCCTGGGCCTCCTCCTTCGTGTTGGCCCCTGCGAGCAACTGCTGCAGCTTGGAGTACTCCAGCTGGCTGGTCAGCGCGTCAGTCTTTGCCAGGGACTCCAGTTCCCAGGCGAGGCGCTGAGCCTCCAGCGCCTGGCGCTTGGCCTCGATGTCGAGGGTCAGTGCCTGTTGGGCGTCTGCGGCGTCGCGGTTGATCTTGTCGATCTTCGAGGCGATGTTGTACTGCACCGACCCGACCGTGGTGTCCAGGATCGTGGCCCCGAGTTCGGCACCCAGCTGGGCGCCCTCCGGGCCACCGAGGTAGCCACCGGCGGCACCGGCCGCGCCTCCGAGGAGGGAACCGCCGATGATCGCCAGCTTGGAGCCACCATCCATCTGGCCCCAGGCTTCCTTCATGTCGTCCTTGTTGTGGGTGATGTCGATTCCGCCCTTGATGACATCACTGAGGCCGCTGATCGCCATGCCTGCACCGGCGAAAGCACCCAGCGGGCCACCGACAGCGAAACCGGCCATGCCAGCGAGCACGCCACCCAGGATCTTGCCCAGGCCACCGCCGACCTTGCCGACGCCACCGAAGCCACGAGCGGCTCCTGTCGCAGCGTTCTGCGTCAGCCCGTATAGCTGAGCAGTCTGCTGCGTGAGCTGGTGGGTCTGCAGGCGCAGCATCTCCACCGCGGCGTTCTGCGTCAGCGTCGCTTCGACGACGTTGAACTGTGCGATCGCCTGTTCGTGGGTGGCGAGCTGCTGGTCAAGTGCGGCCTGCGCCCGGGCGACGGAAACGCCCCACTCGGCGGCGCGGACTGCGGCCGAGTTCTCCACCACCGACGACGTCACGTCCTCGACAGCGAAGATTCCGGTCACCCGGAAACGGTCTGCTGCTCCCCGCATCGCCTCGATGGACGTGGCACCCATCAGGGTCGCCTGCTCACGGGCGAGCTGGAGCTCGTATTCCGCTTCGGCGATAGACATGGCCCCGCGGGCGCGGGTGCGCTGCAGATCCCATTCCTTGACCTGCAGGTCCTGCTGCGCCTTGAGCAGCTGGATGTGGTTGGTCACCTGCTGCATCTGCAGTCGGGACACCGACTGGCGGGTCTCGTCCACGATGCCGGCCAGTCGGGCCATCTCGTCGAAGAACCCCGAGATGGAGCCCAGGCCGGCCTGGAACGCCGCCCCGACGCCCGTGGCCATGTCAGCCAGAGCCTGGTAGCGGGCCGCGGCTATAGCGCGCTCCGCGGCTTCGAGCCTGATCGCCGCGTCAGCGTTGGCGTCCTGGACCTCGGTCAGGGACTCCTCCGCCTTGGAGACCTTCTCCATGGCCTTTCGGATGTTCTCGGCGTTGTCGTCGGCCGACTCCGCGAGCTCCGTGTCCGCGTCCTCACGAGCACGGGCGAGCTTCTTCTCAGCGTCAGCGATCTTGTCCGGCTTACCGTCAGCACGGGCCTTGGCCACGGCTGCTTCCGCGTCCTCCAGCTTGCGCTGGGTCGACGTGGACAGCACGGCGCCCTCGGCCTGCGCCTCGGACAGCACATA
>NZ_JBHWOO010000117.1:0-2979 GCF_043424415.1 Luteococcus sp.
GGTCACGGTGGGGATCACGCCGACGGTCAGGGTGCCGCGAACCTGCCCGTTCGCCGCGGCAGCTTCCGAGACGGCACGCTCGGCTGCAGCGAGGCTCGCCCGCGCATGCACGAGGAACGCTTCACCGGCGGCGGTGAGTTCGACGCGACGGCTGCTACGGGCGAACAGCGCGACCCCAAGTTCGTGTTCGAGCGCCTTGATCTGGTGACTGAGTGAGGACTGCACCACGAAGCACCGCTCGGCCGCACGGGTGAAGTTCTTCTCCTCGGCGATGGCGACGACATACCGCATCTGCTGCAACTCCATGCATCTATGGTTGCAGTGCATTCCTGGTATGGCAACAATCTGTTGGACTCATAGCTGCCCGCCGCCGACGATGGATGCATGACCACCACGACTCCTGCTCCCGCACCTCAGGGCGCTCCGGCGGAGACCCGGAACCGCATGGGCTGGACGGCGCTGACCGCGATCGTTCCGATGGTGTGGGGCACCACCTACATCGTCACCACGCACATGCTGCCCGAAGGCCATCCCCTGTTCGCGGCGATGATGCGCTCGCTCCCGGCAGGGCTGATCGCGCTCCTGATCGCCCGGCAACTACCGCGCGGGTCATGGTGGTGGAAGAGCCTCGTGCTCGGCACCCTGAACATGGGCGCGTTCTTCCCGCTGCTGTTCCTCGCCGCGCAGGAGCTCCCCGGCGGCGTCGCCGCCACCCTCGGTGCGGCGCAGCCCATCGTGATCGCGTTCCTTGCCGTGGCGATCCTGCACGAAAGGCTGTCGGTCTGGCGCGTCTGCTGGGGCGTGCTCGGCATGACCGGCGTCGCCCTCGTCGTCCTCGGCCCCGACGCCGCGATGTCACCCATCGGCATCCTCGCAGGCCTCGGCGGGGCCGCGTCGATGGGCACCGGCGTCGTGCTCACGAAGAAGTGGGGCCGACCCGAGGGAGTCTCCCCGATCGGCCTCGCCGGGTGGCAGCTCACCGCCGCCGGTCTCGTGCTCCTCCTGCCCGCACTGCTCATCGACGGCGTTCCGCCCAACATCGACGGCACCGCGTGGCTCGGCTACGCCTGGCTCGGCATCGTCGGGGCGCTCATCACGTACACGATCTGGTTCGCCGGCATCCGCCGCCTCCCGGTCACCGCGACCGCGCTGCTCGGCCTCCTCTCCCCGCTCGTGGCCGCGATCCTCGGCGCCCTGATCGCCGGAGAAGCACTCACCCTCATCCAACTCCTCGGCTTCGCCCTCGCCCTGATCGCGATGGTCGCAGGCCAGCTCCCATCACCGAAACAGAAAGCACAGACCCCATCATGAGAATCGCCGTACTCGGTGCCACCGGCATGGCCGGAAGCACCGTCGTCTCCGAAGCCCTCACCCGAGGACACCACGTCGTCGCGGCCTCCCGCCGCCCGACCACCGAGAACGCGAACGAGGAACGCCTGTCGATACGCGCTGTCGATGTTGCCGATGTGGACGCCGTGGACGCGGTGCTGGGCGATGTCGACGCCGCCGTGCTCACCATCCGTCTCGCTCCTGGCGAGGAAGACCAGCTCGCGCCGCTGACGCGCGGCGTCCTCGACGCAGCAGCCCGCCATGGAACGCGCCTGCTTGTCGTCGGCGGCTCCGCACCCCTGCGCTCCCCGAACCACCCCGACCGATTGTTGATCGATGACCCCGACCATGTTCCTGAGGCCTGGAAGTCGATCGCGCAGGCCAGCCTCGCCCAGTTCCACGCCTGCCAGGAATACCCCAATGCGAGGTGGGTGTATCTCAGTCCGCCCGCCATCTTCGAGCCAGGCGACCGCAGCGGCAGCTACCGGCGCGGCACCACCACACTGCTCACCGACGCGAACGGGGCATCCCGCATCACCGCACCGGACTTCGCGATCGCCGTGCTCGATGAGCTCGAACAGCCCAGCGATGACCAGCACTTCACCGTCGCCACGAAACTCCAATCGTCCTCGTGAAGCGATCGCGAACCTTTCCGAACCGCCAGACCCTTGGCACACGCGGAAATGCGCTAGTCAGGGGAGACGACTTTTCCGAACGCGCGGGGCTTTCAGTTCGTAGCGATATAGCCGTGCAGAAACGCGCGGATGCCAGCGTCGGAGAGCCGGTGCAGTTCCTCGGTGGGGAGCGGGATCGCTCCGTGGTAGGTGCGGGTCGTGGCGTCGCCGCTGATGAGTTGAACCAGGTGGACGGCGGCGAGGTCAGCGTCAGCGATGGTGAGGTACCCCGCGTCTGCGATCCTGCGCAGGTGCTCGGCGATGACGGCACGGACTCGCAGCGGGCCTGCCTCCTGCCAGGCCTGGAGGGTGACGTCGGGGATGTGTCCTGCCTCTGCGTGGATCTGTCGCACCAGGGCGAAGTGCGGGGTGTGTTCGGGTGCTGGCGATACCCACACGCGTCCGAACTCGGTCAGGTCGTCTTCGATGTTCACGATCTTGCCCAGGTAGCGCTGCACGGTGACGATCTGCGCATCTGCGGTGCGCTCGGCACTGTCGACGATCACTGCTTCGAACAAGGTGGCCTTGTCGCCGAACTGGTTGTAGATGGTCCGCGTGGACACGCCCGCCCGTCGTGCGATCGTGTCGATGCTCGCACGGGTGTACCCGTCCTCGGCGAAGACCAACAGCGCTCCGTCGAGGAGCGCTCGTCGCTTGTCGCCGCGAACACCTCTCGTTGCCCGTGTCGCATCGTCGGTGCTGCCATCCGTCCGGCTCATGACTCCACCGTACTACAACGTGCCTTGCACTTACTGCAACGATCGTTGTACCTTGGTGCTGGTTGGGCTCAGGCAGACAGCGTGAGCGGATGGAACGGAGGAAGCAGATGATCAGGATCGCGATCGTGGTCGGGAGTACTCGACCGGGAAGGCGGGGTGATCAAGTCGCCCGCTGGGTACACGAACAGGCCACTGCGCTCGCCACGCAGGACGCGGGTGTGGAGTACGCCATTGTCGATCTCGCCGAGGTGGGACAC
>NZ_JBHWOO010000118.1:0-4710 GCF_043424415.1 Luteococcus sp.
GTCGGCCTCCCTGGCTTGGGAGAGCCGGTGGGCTACGATCACCGTGGTGCGGCCCTTCGCCGCCTCCAGGGCAGCGCGCTCCAGCACCCGGGCCCCGGAGGATCCCTCATCGGCCGTGGCCTCGTCCAGCACCAGCACCGACGGGTCCTGCAGCACCACCCTGGCGAGGGCCAGCTGCTGGGACTGCTCGGCGGTGAGGCGTTCGCCCTTTTCGCCCACCTCGGTCTCCAGGCCCCGGGGCAGGCGCTCCACCCAAGCGTCGGCCTCCACGGTGCGCAGCGCCGCCCACAGCTCCTCGTCGGTGGCCAGCGGGCGGGCCAGCTTCAGGTCCTCCGCAAGGGTGCCGCGGAAGACGTGCACGTCCTGGCTGACGATCGAGGCGTGCGCGCGGACCGCCTCGATGTCGGCGCGGGCCAGATCGGCTCCGCCGTGCAGCACCCGGCCGTGGCGGGGAGTGAGGGTGCCGGTGATGATTGAGGCCAGGGTGGATTTGCCGGCACCGGAAGCACCCACCAGTGCGACCGTCTGACCGGCGGCGATGTCCAGGTCGATCGGGTGAAGCACCACCCGCTCCTGGCCGTCCTCGTCAGTGGTGTAGGAGTGGGAGACCTGCTCCAGGCGGATCGACGGATCCGTGGGACGCTCGCTGCCGGGGGAGGCCGCAGGGTCGATCGAGGTGATCACGCCGACCATGCGCGACAGGCTGGCACCGGCGCTCTGGACGTCGTCGAGGTTGAAGATGAACGCCAGCATCGGCCAGAACAGGCTGACCAGGTAGATCGCAGCCGCGGTGACCAGGCCCAGTGGTGCCCCGACCACCTGCACCATCACGAAGCCGATCACCATCACCGCCAGCAGGGCGATCGACTCGGGGATGTTGATCAGCATCACCAGGCGCCCCACCAGGCTCATCACCCGCATGTTCAGCACCGCGGCGGTCTCGGACAGCACCGCCACGTGGCGGGTCTCGCGGCGCTCGATGCCGTAGGCGTTGACGGTGGGGATGCCGTGGATGGCCGAGAGCAGTCCCTGCGCGCGGGCACCCATCGCCACGCGCTCCCGGCGGTACAGGGGAGCGGTGCGGCGCAGGTACCAGCGGGCCGAGACCGCGTACAGCGGGACGATTACCACCACCATCAGCAGCAGCCAGGGCGACAGGCTGGCCATGCCGGCCAGGGTCACCACCACCATGAACCCCAGCTGGATCAGGTTGGGAACCAGGTTGTTCACGGCGCGGGCGGCCACGTCTACGTCGTCGGCCACGCGGGAGAGGGCGTCGCCGATGCCGGTCTGCTCCATCGATTGGGCCGGCAAGTCCAGGGCACGGTCGATGACCTGTTCGCGCATGTCGGCGAGGATCCGCTGGCCGAGCGTGGAGATCATGGTCCAGCCCACTGCCATCAGCACCGCTTGCACGGCGCCGACGGCGACGATCTGCGCTCCGAGCGTCCACACGGCGGCGGAGGTGCCACCGGAGTCGACCACGTCCACCGCTGCACCGATCAGGCGCGGCAGGATCGCCGCAGCGACAGCGCTGCCGATGGTGATCAGCAGGGTGAGGAGGGTGAACCAGCGGTGCTCACCGAGGCGCGCCAGCATGTAGCGGGCGGCCTGGCCTCCACTGGCGATCGGCAGCAGCTGTGCGTGCTCGTGGAGCTGGCGCTGGGCGGTCGAATCGTCGCCCAGGACCTCCTCGACGGAGCGGTCCCAGTCGATCGTGCTCACTGGTGCACCATCCTTAGTGCGGCCTTGTTCGGTAAGGTCGTGACCACTCGGTCCCGGTGGGTGCACGGCCATTTGTGCGTGCCGTTCGACGGCCACGATGAGTTCTGCCGGCCCCGCCGGGCCGAGGCCATCTGAACGGCGTCAGGAACATGCCCCTTTGAGGGCCGAGCAGTGAGCTTCCGGCAGATGACCTCCACCAAGTGGTGCTCCTTCGATGAACCTGGAGTACGCGCATGTATGTCGGATGGGACTGGGGCAATACCACCCATGCTGTCGCTGTGATCGATGACCAGGGCCAGGTGATCGACCGCTGGCCCTGCCCCCACACCGAGGACGGGATTCGAGCCACCCTGGCCCGCCTGGCCAGCCACGGCCCTCCGGCTAGGCTGCCGGTCGCGATCGAGACCACCCGCGGGCTGGTGATCGACCGTCTCCTGGCCGCCGGGCATCCCGTGGTCCCGGTCCATCCCAACGCGTTCAACGCCGTCCGTCCCCGCTGGGGCGCTGCCCGCGCCAAGGACGACCCCGGCGACGCGTTCAAGCTCGCCGACTACCTCCGCACCGACGGGCACCGCCTGCGGACCCTGCGCCCGACCGAGCAGGCGACCCTCGAGCTGCAAGCGCTGGTCCGGGCCCGCGAGGACCAGGTCACCGCCCGCGTGGCCGCGACCAACCAGCTCGCCGCCCTGCTGGCCGAGCACTGGCCCGGCGCCGGGGTGGTGTTCGCCCGCCTGGACTCCGATATCGCCCTGGCCTTCTGCGACAGGTTCCCCACCCCAGCCTCGGCCAAGCACCTGGCCCCGGCCAGAATGCGGGACTGGCTCGCCCGGCAGCACTACTCCGGCCGCGTCGACCCCGCTGCCCTGGTGGCCAGGCTTCGTGGGGCCCCCGCGCCTGCCTCGCGGCTCGGTGAGGAGACGATCACCGCGCTGGTTCGCACACAGGTCCAGGTCATCCGGGCCCTCAGAACAGCGATCGATGACCTTGAAGCCCAGATCGAGACGGCTCTGGCCGCCCATTCCTGGGCAGCGTTGATCCAGCCCCTGCCCCGGGTGGGGATCGTCAACCTCGCCCAGATCATCGGGGAGATCGGACCGTTGCTCGAACACGCCTCCAACGCTGACCAGCTCGCCGCCGAGGCAGGCGTCGTGCCCGTCACCCGCGCCTCGGGTAAATCCCACGCGGTCGTGTTCCGCTACGCCACCAACCGGCGGGCCCGCCAAGCCCTGGTCCGCTGGGCAGACAACTCCCGCCACGCCTCGCCCTGGGCGAAGAACATTTACGAGACCGCACGCGCCCAGGGCAAACGCCATGCCCATGCCGTGCGGATCCTGGCCCGGGCCTGGCTGCGGATCATCTACGCCTGCTGGCGCGACGGCACCTGCTACGACCCCGCCACCCACCAAGCCCACAGAACCGACAGAACACACAAAACCACCGCTCTCGCGGCCTAGAGGTTGACTCAGGGAACTCATCGGGGGCCTTTCGTGTTCTCGTCGTCGAGGGCACGGCGCAGGGGCGGGGCGCTCGGGCGGGGAACGCCCCATCACTTCCTGATACCGCCGGTTTCAGGTACAGCATGCCGGAGCCGCGCCCCGGTGTCCAGGGCAACCGCGTGACCGTTGGGATCTCCTTCGGCGGCAACCTCGATAATGCCTGCGACCTGCAGCTGTTCGATGAGGCCAAGCCCGGCGCGACGGCCTCCACCTGCACCGTGGTGTTCACCGACGGGGAGGCCCCGGCCCAGGTGGCCTGGGAGGGTGACGACAAGGCCGATGGGGACGACAACCTCTATGAGGACCAGCCGGTGGTGTGGGTCAACGAAGGCTGACCCCGCACCCCGACCTCACCTGGTGACCCCGTAGTACAGGGGCATCCCCTCGGGGGTCTCGACGGAGAACTGGAGGGTGTCCAGGTCATCCTCCGGGACCACCACGGCCACGTTGACGGTGAGGGTCTGGCCGTCCACCAGGGCCGCTCCCTCGGACAGGGAGTTCGGCACCAGGCCGTTCACCTCGCCGTAGGTCATCAGATCGGTCTCGCCGCGCACCCACACTTCCTCGTTGATCCGGATGGAGCTGTCGCCCTCGTAGGTGACGTCGGCCGTCATCACCACCAGCTGATAGCCCGGCTGGAGCACGTCCACGCCCTCGGCGAGGGGGACGGTGGCGTCGGGATCGATGTCGGTGGCGCGCACGCTCACGGTGCCGCCGTCGAGGGTGGGCCAGGTGAAGGTGTGCTCCCCTACCGTGGCTGGCTGGCCGAACATGCCGGTGCCGTCGGTGACCTGGTTGCCGGAGGCATCGAGAACCACCCCGTCGGTGAATGCCGGCCCGTCATCGACCCCCACCCACACGGTGTCCTCGGCGATGAAGCTCCGCACGGCCGATACGAGCAGGCCGAGAGCGGCCAGGAGCGCCAGCAGCACCACCGCGACGATCGCCACGACAGCCCAGGCGGGGAACCCCTTGGACGCCTTGGGTGCGGTCCAGGGCCGAGCACCACCAACCGGGTGGGAGGCGTCGAATCCGTCGATCTCGTGCGGCGGCTCGGGCGAGTACCCACCCGCCAAGGGCGAGGAGTGAGCCCAGGACGAGGATGGGGCGGGGCCCGACCCCGCACCCATGAGCGGGGAGGGTGCGGTCTGCACGGGGGCCGCTGCCGGGCCGGCGGGCGCAGCCGTGGAGCCGACAGGAGCAGCTGCGGCAGGCGCGAGGTCAGCGTTCCCCGCAGTGGGGTCGGGCTCGGTGTCCCAGTCATAGGTCGACGGTGTCGACGGCGGCGTTGTCATGGGCGGAGCATAGACCCCAGCGGGTCAGGCCGGGACCTTGGTGAACAGGTACGACTGACCGTCGTGCCGATCGGGCCTCGGGCCGCGCTGTGCGAGCGCTTCCCCGGTGCCGCGATACGGCAGGCTGCCGGGGCCCGCGTCCGCAAGTGGGTGGACAGGTAGGAGATAGTGCGGGAGGGGCCGCCCGGCAGATC
>NZ_JBHWOO010000119.1:0-11611 GCF_043424415.1 Luteococcus sp.
CTGTCCCCTCACGATGGGCGGGCGCACGGTCTGCCGCCAGGCCTTCCATGGCCAGATGAGAAACGCGAGTGCTGACCCGCCCATCGCTACCGGAACCAAGCCTGACACTCGACCGACAGGCCCGGTAGAACCCATGAGATGTGCGCTCTACCGCGAGGCCATCGCCGCCGATGTCATCTGCCGGACGAACTCGGCCTTCCCCGCCAGATACGCGGGACGGTCGTGTTCGTCGGTGGCAGCCAGGGATGCCTTGAGCCGCTGGTAGTCGTCGCGCCAGGCCGCATCTCGTCGCAGGAGGTCCCGCACGGCCACCATCTGCCGGGCTGCCGGATGGCCCTCCAGCATCAGGTGAGCGTGGGCGTATCGCTGCTCGTCGATGATCAGTCGCCAGAACCAGCGCGCCGGGTCGCCGGCGAACGACCGGGGACGCTCCTCGTAACCGAGCTCCTGCAGGCCCGCCGCGGTGCTCGCCAGATCCTCCGGTGAGACGATGACCAGCAGGTCGATGCAGTCTTTCGCGGACAGCCCCGGCACCGCAGTCGAGCCCACGTGCTCGTGCTCCACAGTCGCACCATCGGGCAGGGCACCCTTTAGGGCCTTCTGCAGCGCCGAGTACCGCGCAGGCCAAGCTGGGTCGTAGGCGATGAAGTGCAGGTCGCTGATCACGCAGAAACCCTACGGCTGGGGCGAGTTCGGGCCGTTGAACCGATGACGGACCGGTATGACCGTTTCCGGCCGTTCGGGGGCTTCCCGGCAGAGGCAGCGGTGACTCGGACGGGCTCGGTGACCGGCCCCTGAGCCTGCCGAAGGGACACCGCGAAACGTCCCGTCATCGGCAGTTGAGGATGCTCACGCACCTCACGCATGACCCACCGCGGGCGGCCCAGGCTGCCGCCGGGCGGCCCAGGCTGCCGCCGGGCTGCCATGGGCAGCCACGAACCCTGCTGGGGCCCGTGAAGCGATGGGGCCCATGACGGCCAGATGAATTCTCGGGGTCGGGCCCGCAGGGTGGTGCCCCGGCCCGCGGGCAGCGTCGATAGCCTGTGCGAGGCACTCGCAACACCCCCTCGTCCCCGCGTGATGGAGATCCCATGCAGCACACATCTGCTCGCCGCCCCCTCGGCGCGGCCGCGACCTTGATGGCCCTCGGCCTGGCCGCCCAGACCGTCCTGGCCACGCCGGCCCTGGCCGCCAACGGCGCACCGGTCATCAACGAGGTCTACGGCGGCGGGGGCAACTCCGGTGCCACCCTCACCCACGACTTCGTCGAGCTCCTCAACCCCGGCACCACCGCCGTCGACCTGTCCGGCTGGAAGCTCAACTACTACTCCGCCGCTGGCAACCCCGGCGCCAGCTGCACCCTGACCGGCAGCATCGCCCCTGGCGCGCACTTCCTGGTGCAGCAGGCCAAGGGCACTGGCGGCACCCAGGCGCTCCCGACCCCCGACGTCACCTGCACCACCGCGATGAGCGCCACCGCCGGCAGCGTCGAGCTGGTGCGCGCCGACGGCACCGTGGTCGACCTGGTCGGCTTCGGCGGCGCGACGAAGGTGGAGGGCACCGCCGCCCCCGCGCCGTCCAACAGCACCTCGATCAGCCGCTCCGCCGGGGCCGACACCGATGTCAACCGGGCCGACTTCACCACCGGCGCCCCCAGCCCCGAGGGCCAGGGCGGCGTGGTCGACCCCGCACCCACCGATCCGACGCCCACCACCGATCCCACCCCCACCCCTGCCCGCACGGTCTCCATCGCCGAGATCCAGGGCACGGGCGATGCCACCCCGCTGGCCGGCCAGAGCATCACCACCACCGGCGTGGTGACCGCGAGCTACCCGACCGGCGGCTTCAACCGTTTCTACCTGCAGACCCCCGGCAGCGGCGGCACCGCCAAGGCGGCCGGCCAGGCCTCCGACGGCATCTTCGTCTACACCGGCAGCGCCCCCACGGTGGAGCCGGGCCAGTGCTGGACCGTCACCGGAATCCCGGCCGAGTTCAACAAGCTCACCCAGATCACCAAGCCCGAACTTGCCCCGGCCACGGACTGCGACCCGGTCGCGCCCACCGAGCTGGCCACCCTGCCCGCCACCGACGCGGACAAGGAGGCCTATGAGGGCATGCTGGTGCTGCCCAAGGGCGAGTACACGATCACCAACAACTACGCGCTCAACAACTATGGCCAGATCGGCCTGACTCCCGGTGGCGAGCCGCTGTGGGCCGCCACCGACCGCGTCGCCCCCGCCGAGGCGGCCGTCTTCGAGGCCGAGCAGGCCAAGCGCTACATCACCCTGGACGACGGCTCCAGCTGGGACTACCTGCGCAACACCACCGCGCAGAAGAGCCCGCTGCCCTACCTGAGCCAGGACGCGCCGATGCGCACCGACTCCCAGGTCAGCTTCACCCAGCCGGTCATCCTGGACTACCGCTTCCAGTGGAACTACCAGCCCGTCGACCAGATCGTCGGCGCCACCGACGCCAACGACCCGCTGTCCACCGAGAACGACCGTCCCACCGCGGCCCCGGCCGTCGGGGGAGACCTCAAGCTGGGCGCCATGAACGTGCTCAACTACTTCACCGACCTCGGGCAGGACGAGGAGGGCTGCGCCGGCTACAAGGACATCTACGGCACCCCCGTGGGTGCCAATGGCTGCACCGTGCGCGGCGCCCACACCCCGACCGCACTGGCCGACCAGCAGGCCAAGATCGTCGCCGCCCTGCAGATGCTCGATGCCGACGTGGTCGGCCTGATGGAGGTGGAGAACTCGGCCCGCTTCGGCCACGAGCGGGACGCGGCCCTCAAGACCCTGGTCGATGCCCTCAATGCCAAGGTTGGCGCCGGCACCTACGCCTATGTCCCCAGCCCGGCCGTGCTGCCTGCCAGCGAGGACGTCATCCGGACCGCCTTCATCTACAAGACCGCGAAGGTGACCCCCACCGACGCCTCGGTGGTGCTCGACAGCCCCGACTTCGCCAATGCCCGCCAGCCCCTGGGGCAGAAGTTCACCTCGGTGGCCAGCGGCGAGAGCTTCACCGTCGTGGCCAACCACTTCAAGAGCAAGGGCTCGGGCGTTGACGACGGCACCGGCCAGGGTCTGAGCAATCTCTCCCGCGAGGAGCAGGCCCGCGACCTGACCGCCTGGACCGAGCAGATGTGGCCCGGCGAGCCGGTCTTCCTGGTGGGTGACTTCAACGCCTACACCGAGGAGACCCCCATCACCATCCTCGAGCAGGCCGGCTTCACCGACCTGGTGCGCCAGTTCAACCCGGAGTCCACCAGCTACCAGTTCGGCGGACGACTGGGCTCGCTCGACCATGCGCTGGCCAATGCCGAGGCGCTGGAGATGGTCACCGGCGCCGATGACCTCAACATCAACGGCGACGAGTCGGTGGCCATGCAGTACTCCCGCCGCAACTACAACATCGTGGACTTCTACGCCCCGACCGCCTACGGCGCCAGCGACCACGACCCGGTGCTCGTCGGCATCAGGAGCGCCCCGCTGCCCACGCTCACCAGCGGCGTGAACAGCAAGTGGTTCTACTTCGACGTTGCCGGCGCCCAGAGCGGCGACAAGCTGCAGGTCACCGCCACCTGGAAGGGCAGGCAGCGCACCATCACCGTCGATGCCGCCAAGGGCTATGACTCGCCGCGCGAGCCCAGCTGGACCACCGCCTCGGCCGTCATCGTGCGCGACGGCACGGTGCTGGAGCAGACCCGGGTGACCATCAAGAACCCCAGCAAGTCGTGACACCAGCCCGGCGGCCAAAGGCCAGCTGAGGGAATGAGAAGGGCCGCAGGAAGTTGCTCCTGCGGCCCTTCGGCCGTCCACTACTGTTGGCACCATGACCGTCGCACTTGGCATGCCCGCACTCCCCGCGCCCGTCCTGGCCCCCCGTCGCCAGACCCGCCAGATCCACGTCGGCAAGGTGGGGGTGGGCAGCGACCACCCCATTTCGGTGCAGTCGATGACCACCACCAAGACCACCGACATCAACGCGACGCTGCAGCAGATCGCCCAGCTGACCGCGGCCGGTTGTGACATCGTGCGCGTGGCCTGCCCCAGCCAGGACGACGCCGAGGCGCTGCCGATCATCGCCAAGAAGTCCGCCATCCCGGTGATCGCCGACATCCACTTCCAGCCGAAGTACGTCTTCGCCGCCATCGACGCCGGCTGCGCCGCGGTGCGCGTCAACCCCGGCAACATCAAGAAGTTCGATGACAAGGTTGCCGAGATCGCCAAGGCGGCCAGCGACGCTGGAGTGAGCCTGCGCATCGGCGTCAATGCCGGCTCCCTCGACCCGCGCCTGATGAAGAAGTACGGCTCGGCCACCCCCGAGGCGCTGGTCGAGTCGGCCCTGTGGGAGGCGAGCCTGTTCGAGGAGATTGGCTTCAAGGACTACAAGATCTCGGTCAAGCACAACGACCCGATCACCATGGTCCAGACCTACCGCCTGCTGGCGGCGCAGACCGACGTGCCGCTCCACCTGGGTGTCACCGAGGCCGGCCCCGCCTTCCAGGGCACCATCAAGTCCACCGCGGCCTTCTCGATCCTGCTGGCCGAGGGCATCGGCGACACCATCCGCGTCTCCCTGTCGGCCGATCCGGTCGAGGAGGTCAAGGTGGGCACCAAGATGCTGGAGGTGCTCAACCTGCGCCCCCGCAAGCTCGACGTCGTCTCCTGCCCCGGCTGTGGCCGTGCCCAGGTGGACATCTGGGGCCTGGCCGACAAGGTCAGCGCCGGCCTGGAGGGCATGACCGCCCCGCTGCGCGTGGCCGTGATGGGCTGTGTCGTCAACGGTCCCGGTGAGGCACGCGAAGCCGACCTGGGCGTGGCCGCAGGCAATGGCAAGGGCCAGATCTTCATCCGCGGCGAGGTCGTCAAGACGGTTCCGGAGGAGCAGATCGTCGAGACCCTCATCGAGGAGGCGAACCGTCTTGCCGCAGAAATGGGCGAAGTGGGCCAGCCCCAGGTCCAGGTCAGCTGAGGTGGAGCGGGCCCGTCCCTCCTCCGGAGTACTGCGGGTACTGGACAACCAGGACCTCGACGAGGCCCTCGCCCTGCTCGACCGCAATCGGGTCGCCAATGTCTTCGTCCGCTCCCGCATCTCGCGGGCCGGCCTCGACCCCTGGCTGCTCGGATGCCAGGTGGTCGGCTGGGAGCGCGACGGCGAGCTGGTGAGCCTTGCCCACCTGGGCTCGAACCTGGTGGCGGTGGACGCCGACGCCGAGGCACTCGATGCCTATGTGCGCTATCTGGGACCGCACCGTCGTTCGGCCTCCATCATGGGTGTGGCAGAGCCCACCATCGCCCTGTGGGAGGGGTTGAGCCAACGCTGGGGAGGGCAGTGGTCCAGCGTGCGTGACATGCGGCCAGTCCAGCCCCTGATGGCGATCCGCGAGACCCCGCAGGTGGGCGTCGACGAGCGGGTGCGCCCGATCACGATGGCCGACTTCGACAGCTACTTCGAGGCCGCCGTGGCGATGTACACCGAAGAGGTGGGGGTGAGTCCGCTGGAGTCCAGCGGCAGTTACCGGCGCCACGTGCAGCGCACCATCGAGGAGCAGCGCGCCTTCGGCATCGTGGAGGACGGTCGGGTGGTCTACAAGTCCGACGTGGGCTGTGCCAGTGGTCAGGTCTGTCAGGTCCAAGGTGTCTGGATGCGTCCCGACCTGCGCGGCCGGGGCTTGGCGGCCGGTGCGATGGCTGGCGTGGTGGAGCTGTGTCGGGCCCGCTGGGGCACGGTGAGCCTGTACGTCAACGACTACAACTCCGTTGCCCTGAAGCTCTACCGGCGGGTCGGTTTCGAGCAGGAGGGGACGCTGGCCACCGTGCTCTACTGAGCGGGCCGGCAGGGTCCCGTCCGGCCACCTCGCGTCCCTGTTCGAGTGGCCCGCACACAAGGAGAGCACCTGTGCGGTCTCGGGGGGTTACCGCGCAGGTGCTTCAGGCCAATCATGCCGGAAAGGCCTCGCAATGCCAAGCCCGTAAGGAAAGTTGGACATCTTCCAGTCTGGGCCCGCGCGGAAGGTTGGAAGTCTGCCAGTCTGGGCCGGAGGATCCGTCCGGGACGCTGCGCAACGGGCAGGCGCGGCGGGCCTGTGGCGGATAGGCTTGGCCCGCTCCACGACGCCAGGCTGAAGGGCAGCCGAGGGTGTTCCTGGCAGGCGGACGTCACGTGCCGGTGGGGCAGGAGGAAAGTCCCGAATGATCTCCCGCATGAGTTCCCTGTTCGTCCGCACCCTGCGCGACGATCCGGCCGACGCCGAGGTACCCAGCCACCGCTGGTTGGTGCGCGCCGGCTACATCCGCCGCGTCGCGCCCGGCATCTACTCTTGGCTGCCGCTGGGACTCAAGGTGCTGCACAAGGTGGAGACGATCGTCCGCGAGGAGATGGATGCAATCGGGGCGCAGGAGGTCCAGTTCCCGGCCCTGCTGCCGCGCGAGCCCTATGAGGCCACCGGCCGCTGGGCCGAGTACGGCGAAAACCTCTTCCGCCTCAAGGACCGTCGCGGCGCCGACCTGCTGCTCGGCCCCACCCATGAGGAGATGTTCACCCTCATGGTCAAGGACATCTACAGCTCCTACAAGGACCTTCCGCTGTCGCTCTACCAGGTGCAGAACAAGTACCGCGACGAGGCCCGTCCGCGCGCCGGGATCCTGCGCGGGCGCGAGTTCGTGATGAAGGACTCCTACTCCTTCGACGTCGATGATGCTGGCCTGGAGGCGAGCTACCAGAAGCACCGCGAGGCCTACATCAGGATCTTCGACCGCCTGGGCTTCGACTATGTCATCGTGCAGGCCATGGCCGGTGCCATGGGCGGTTCCAAGAGCGAGGAGTTCCTCGCCGTGGCACCCAATGGCGAGGACACCTTCGTGCGCTCGCCCGGTGGTTATGCCGCCAATGTCGAGGCCGTCCGCATCGCCGCGCCCGAGCCGCAGCCGATCGAGGGCGCCCCCGCCGCACACGTCGAGCCGAGCCCCGGCGCGGACACCATCGAGACCCTGGTGGCCTGGCTGAACCGTGACCACGCCCGCAGCGACCGTGAGTGGACCGGCGCCGACACGCTGAAGAATGTGGTCTTCAAGCTGGCGCATCCCGACGGCACCGTCGGGGTCTTGGCCATCGGGCTGCCCGGTGACCGCGCCGTGGACGAGAAGCGTCTGGAGGCCGCGGTCGAGCCCGCCGTGGTGGAGCCCTTCACCGAGGAGGACTTCGCCGCCAATCCGCTGCTCCAGAAGGGTTACATCGGCCCCGAGGTGCTGGGCGAGAAGAACGCGTCCAAGGTGCGCTACCTGGTCGATCCCCGCGTGGTCGACGGCACCCGCTGGGTGACCGGCGCCAACCGCCACGAGCACCACGTCATCGACCTGGTCTGTGGCCGCGACTTCACGCCCGACGGTGTCATCGACGTCGCCGAGGTGCGGGAGGGCGATCCGGCCCCCGATGGTTCGGGACCGATGAGCCTGGCCCGCGGCATCGAGATGGGCCACATCTTCCAGCTCGGCCGCAAGTATGCCGACTCGCTGGGCCTGAAGGTGCTCGACCAGAACGGCAAGCTGGTCACCGTCACCATGGGCTCCTACGGCATCGGCGTCTCCCGCGCCGTGGCCGCGGTGGCCGAAGGCACCAGCGACGAGAAGGGCCTGAGCTGGCCCCGCTCGCTGGCGCCCTATGACGTCGAGGTGATGGCCACCGGCAAGGGGGCGGAGATCTTCGACTTCGCAGAGAAGCTCGCCACCGAGCTCTCCGAGGCCGGCCTGGACGTGCTCTACGACGACCGCAAGGCCAGCCCGGGCGTGAAGTTCGCCGACTCCGAGATCCTCGGCATGCCCACCACCGTGGTGGTCGGCCGCGACCTGGCCAATGGCCTGGTGGAGCTGCGTGACCGCGCCAGCGGCGAGAAGCGCACTGTCGCCAGCGAGGACGTCCTGGCCGAGGTGCTCAAGGAGGTTCGCGGCTGATGGAGTGGCGGGGCGGCCCCGGCCTCGATGAGCTGTCCGGCGCCCGGCGGCGCTGGCGCGACTGACGGGGGGCAGCCCGTGGGCACCGAGCTCGCTCTGGGCGTCGTGGCGATGCTCGTGCTGGCCGCCCTCGTCGCCGGCTGGATCGATGCCGTGGTCGGTGGGGGAGGACTGGTCCAGCTGCCCGCGCTGGTGATCGGAATGCCGGACGACACCCCAGTGGCCACCTTGGGTGGCACCAACAAGGTGCCGGCCAGCGCCGGCACCTTGATGGCGACCCTGACCTACCTGCGCACCGTCACCGTCGACTGGTCCAGCGCCCTGCCGCTGATGGCCACCGCCGGCCTCGGCTCGGTCTGCGGCGCCCAGCTGGCGCAGCACTTCCCCAAGCAGTGGTTCACGCCGCTGCTGCTGGTGGTCGTGCTGGTGGTCGGCGGCTACACGGTGCGACGACCACAGCTGGGGCTGCGCCAGGAGCTGAGGCACTCCTCGCGGGCCCACACGGGACGGATGGTGCTGATCGGTGGCGGCATCGGGCTCTATGACGGGCTGGTGGGCCCGGGAACCGGGACCTTCTTCACCATCGCCCTGGTCTCGGTGCTGGGCTACGGCTTCCTGCAGGCCACCACGCTGACCAAGCTCGCGAACCTCACCACCAATCTGTCCGCGATTGCCGTCTTCGCCCACAGCGGGCACGTGGTCTGGGGCCTGGCGCTGACGATGGCCGCCGCGAACCTGTGCGGTGGGCTGTTGGGCGCGCGCACCGCGGTGCGTCGGGGCAATGCCTTCGTCCGCAAGGTCTTCCTGGTGGTCATCGCCCTGCTGGCGGCGAAGCTGGCGCTGGACAGCGTGCAGCTGCTGCTGTGAGCCCTGGAGGTCCGGACGCGGGCTGTGGGCGTTGCCCGGACCGGCCGGTTCAGGCGCTCGCGGCACTCCATCCCGGCCAGACCGGCAGCGGCGCCCCGAGCTGGTCCAGGCGAGCGGCCTGGCCCCGGGCCATCCCCAGGGCGCGCTCCCGTCGGGCACCGGCAGGGCTGGCGCCCGCCAGCCGGGTGGCGGCATCGAGCACGAGGGACTCCAGCTGGGTCCAGGTGGCCAACACCGAGCGGGCGTCGGTGAGCGGGCCGGGCATCCGATAGGACAGCTCGGCCGGGGGTACCGCCGCCCCGGCCTCGACGATCCACTGCGCCACCTGGTCGCGAAGCTCCATGGCCCGCGGGAGGCGGGTGCGCCCGTCGGTGGCGCGCGCGTCGGTGGGACGCACCTGGCCGCATCCCACCTGTAGGCCCTCCACCAGCGCGCGCAGCCGACTGAGCAGCACCTGCAGCGATTCGGTCTCGGTGCCCGGTGCCGCCGTGGACGGGTCCATCGTCACGGCGGCCACGCCCCAGGCGGTGGGAGCGGCCTGGCAGAAGACCGCCAGGGATGCCAGCAGCAGGGCCGGAGGGCCGGCCGGGGTGCGGCCGAGCGCGGCCAGGTGCTGGGTGTGCGCCGAGGCCTCCTGCGCGGCCAGCTGCTGGGCGGCAGACGTCCAGTCCTTCCCGACCGGCGCCCGAGCCGGGGTGGCAGAGGGCTGCACCACCAGGCTGCTGCGCAGGAGCTCGGCATGGGCACCGTGGGCCGCGGCGAGGGCTCGCAGACGGGCCTGCTGGGGGCCCGGGACGGCCAAGGCCTTCGCGTGGTCGAGCACCGCACGGGCCTGGGTTGCCAGGGACTGCTCGAGGAGCAGGGCCCGCTCGGCCTGGGGGTCGGTGCTGGGGCTGGCACTGGCCCGGCTACCGCGTCCTGCCCGGGGCTCCACGGTCGGGGAGGCCACGCATCCGGTGGTGCCTGCCAGTGTGGTGCCGGCCAGTGCGGTGGCGAGCAGGGCCCGGCGGGTGGGGCGCAATCCAGTCTCGGGGGCGGGCGGCATGAGCACGATCCTAGTGGGGTGGGCCGCGTGAGCCGGGGCGGTCGTCGCCAGCCGGTAGGATTGACGGGATCCTTCGCCCCCGGCGGGGGATCGTGCGCATCGGGCAGTGCCCGTGCCGCAGGAAGCCGACCACAACTTCATCCAACACAACTGGATCACAACTGGAAGGTGGCAAGACGTGAAGGAAAGCGTCGTGACGCCCATCATCACCCCGGTCCTGGCCCACCACGGGCTGGAACTGGACTCCCTCGACATCATCCCCGCCGGCAAGCGCAAGGTGCTGCGCATCACGGTGGACGGCGACGGCCCCCTGGGGCGCGGTCCACTGCTCGACGACATCGCCGCCGCCACCCGCGACATCTCCGACGAGCTGGACGCCTCGCCCGATATCGGCGATGCGCCCTTCACCCTCGAGGTGAGCTCCCGCGGCGTCGGCAAGCCGCTGACGCAGGCCAAGCACTTCCGCCGCAACACCGGCCGTCTGGTGCTGGCCATCCTGCTCGACGGCAGCCAGGTGCGCGGTCGCATCACCGATGCCGACGAGACCCGCGTGGTCGTGGCGCTCGAGCCCGAGCCGGGCAAGAAGCTGCCCAAGGATGCCCCGACCAGTCGCGAGCTGACCCTTGACGAAATCACGAAGGCCACCGTGCAGGTGGAGATGAACCGCAAGTCCGATCCCGAGCTCGACGAGCTCGGCGATGACGAGGATGCGGACGAGGAGGAGAACTGATGGACATCGACATGGCTGCCCTGCGGGCGATCGAGCGCGACAAGGAGATCCCCCTGGACTATCTGGTCCAGGCCCTCGAGGACGCGATGCTCAATGCCTATGACAAGACCCAGCACGCCATCCGCGGCGCACGGGTCGAGCTCGACCGCAAGAGCGGACGGTTCGCGGTCCTGGCCCCCGAGAAGGACGAGGGGGGCCAGACCGTCGGCTGGTACGACGACACCCCGCGCGACTTCGGTCGCGTGGCCGCCTCCACAGCCCGCCAGGTGATCTTCCAGCGACTGCGCGAGGCCGAGGACGAGCGCAAGTACGGCCACTTCGCCGCCAGCGAGGGCGACATCCTGCTGGGAACCGTCCAGCAGGACCGGGACTCGCGCACCATCCGGGTGGCCCTGGGCGACAAGATGGAGGCCATCATGCCGCTGGCCGAGCAGGCCCCCGGCGAGGAGTACACGCACGGCAAGCGCCTGCGCGTGTTCGTGGTGAGCGTGCGACGCGAGGCCCGCGGACCCCAGGTGGTCGTCTCGCGCACCCACCCCGGGCTGGTCAAGAAACTCTTCGCCCTGGAGGTGCCGGAGATCGAGCAGGGCGTGGTGGAGATCAAGGAGATCGCCCGCGAGGCCGGTCACCGCACCAAGATCGCCATCGTCAGCCACAATCCCGACGTCTCGGCCAAGGGTGCCTGCATCGGCCCCATGGGCCAGCGCGTGCGGGCGGTGATGAGCGAACTGAATGACGAGAAGATCGACATCATCGACTGGTCGGAGGACCCGGCCGAGTTCGTCGCCCAGGCCCTCAGCCCGGCCAAGGTGAGCAAGGTGACCGTGGTCGACGCGGCCGCCCGCGCGGCCCGCGTCGTGGTTCCCGACTACCAGCTGAGCCTGGCCATCGGCCGGGAGGGGCAGAACGCCCGCCTGGCCGCCCGGCTGACGGGCTGGCGCATCGACATCCGTTCCGACGCCGCCCCGCAGAACTGACGGCAGGACCGGTGGGCCAGGGGCTGCGAGACCT
>NZ_JBHWOO010000120.1:0-4237 GCF_043424415.1 Luteococcus sp.
GGGCCGTCTCCGTCCATCCTTCGCACCAACCACGTCCGGGGCAGTAGCGGGCTCAATGCCCACATACTGCCCCGGACGATTCGGTCTCAGGCGTTCACCAGTTGTGCCGCGGGTGTGCTCGTCCTCCCGCTTCTTGGCGTCGCGGTGGGTTCTGCGGTCCTGCGCAGCAGGCGCATCGCATTGACGATGACCACCAGCACGGAGGCCTCGTGGACGAGCATGCCGACCGACATGGTCACCCCGCCGGCGAAGACGCCTGCCAGCAGCAGCACGACGGTGACAAGGGCGATCGCGATGTTCTGTCGCATCACCGAGACGGTCCGCTTGGCCAGACCGATGCCCTCCGGCAGCTTGAGCAGGTTGTCTCCCATGAGGGCGATGTCCGCGGTCTCCACGGCCACCGCCGAGCCGGCCGCTCCCATGGCCACACCGATGTTCGCGGTGGCCAGGGCCGGGGCGTCGTTGACGCCGTCGCCGACCATGGCGACAGTGTGACCGGCGCGCTGCAGCTGCGTGACCACGTCCAGCTTGTCCTCGGGAAGCAGGGAGGCGTGGATCTCGTCGATGCCGGTGGCCTTCCCGACGGCCTCGGCCACCAGCCGGGTGTCGCCGGTGAGCATGACCACCTTCTCGACGCCGGCCCGGTGCAGACGGGCGACCATCTCGGGCGCATCCTGCCGGATCTGGTCGGCCACGGCGACGACGCCGATCGCCGTGTCGTCGACGGCCACGATCATCGGAGTCCTGCCAGCGGCGGCCAGGCCCTGGGCGGCGCGGCTCGCCTCGGCCGTCTCGGCGATGCCGTACTGCTCCAGCAGCGGCGCGTTGCCGATCAGCACCCGACGGCCATCGACCTCGGACACGATGCCCTTCCCGGGCACCGGGGTGACGGCACCGGGGACACCCTGCGAGCCAACCCCCTCGGCGTGGGCGGTCTCCAGGATGGGACGGGCCAGCGGATGCTCCGATCCGCTCTCGGCGGCCGCCGCCCAGCGCAGCACCTCGCGGCGATCCAGCGCAGGATCCAGGACGACGACGTCGGTCAGCTCGGGACGTCCCTCGGTGAGGGTGCCGGTCTTGTCGACGGCGACGGCGGAGATCTTCGCGGAGGTCTCCAGGTACTCGCCACCCTTGATCAGGATGCCGTTGCGGGCAGCACGACCGATGCCGGCCACGATCGCCACCGGGATGGAGATCACCAGGGCACCCGGGCAGCCGATGACCAGCAGCGTCAGGGCCAGGACCACATCACCGGAGACCAACCCGGCCACCAGTGCCAGCACCATCACCGCGGGCGTGTACCAGCGGGAGAAGCGGTCGATGAAGGCCTGGGTCTTCGCCTTCGCGTCTTGGGCCTCCTCCACCCGGTGGATGATGCGGGCCAGGGTGGTGTCGGCACCGATGCCGGTGGCCACCACCTGCAGGAAGCCGCCGCGGGAGACGGTCCCGGCGAAGACCTCGTCGCCCTCGGTCTTCTCCACCGGGATCGACTCGCCGGTGATGGAGGCCTCGTCGAGGGCCCCGGTGCCGGCGACGACCTTGCCGTCCACCGGCACCTTCGCGCCGTTCTTGACCAGGACGACCTCGCCCGTCCGCACCTGCCCGGCAGGAATCTCCTGCTGCTCACCGTCGCGCATGACGACTGCGGAGTCGGGGGCGACGGCGACGAGTTCGGCCAGTGCCGAGCGCGTCTTGTTCAGCGTCGCGGCCTCCAGCGCGTGCCCGATCGCGAACAGGAAGGTGACTGCCGCGGCCTCCCAGAAGTTGCCGACGATGACGGCACCGATCGCGGCGACCGACACGAGCAGGTCGATGCCGACCACCCTGGCGGTCAGCGCCCGGATGGCCTTCGCCGCGATGCCGTAGCCCGCCACCACGGCGGCAGCGAGCATGAAGACGTCACCGAGGGTGAAGGCCCCGCCGGTGTGGGTGGCGTGGGCTCCGGCGTCGAGCCACCACTGGGGGCCGACGCGGATGTTGGCCGCCCCTTCGCCCAGCCACTTGATGGCGAAGGAGATGGCGATGAGCGCGCCGGAGGTGACGGGAACCGACCAGTTCCCGTGAACCCATCTGTGGAACTTGTTCATTTTCGCCCACGTCCTTTCTGGGCTTGTTGATTCTTGGGCTTCGTGCCTTTTTGGGATCTGTGCCGAAGAACCGGCACGGATGAAATGCGGCCGGGCGGAATGCGCACCGGCCGCGGCGTCCTCAGAAGGCCGAAGGGGCGGCCTTGTAACCGGCCTTGGCAACGGCGGCGACGAGATCGTCGACGGAGACGCTGTCCCCGTCATGGGAGACCTCGATGCGGGCAGAGGCGAAGTGGACCTTCACGCTCTCGACGCCCTTGAGACGGCCGACCTGCTTCTCAATCTTGGAAACGCAGGAGGGGCAGGAGAATCCTTCCGCCCGAAGAACGGTGTGGGTGGTGGTGGAGGTGGTCATTGGCTCTTCCTTTCGTGACGGTTACTTCTTGACGACCCTCACGCTAGGTTTTTGCCGCCCGGAACTCCTTGACGCAGGTCAAGTACCGGCTGCGCTGCTGGAAATTCCCTTGCCAGAGGCTGCGACGGTGCCCCCGATGCCGGCTCCGGTAGCCTTCGGGTCATGCCTGCGAACGATTTGTGTGTCACTCGCGTCCCGATCTTCAAAGGACTCACCCACGACCAGCAGCTGCACGTCGCCGAGTTCGCCCACCCGCTGCGCGTGGACAAGGGCGAGATGGTCTACGGTCCCGGAGACCAGGTCCCGCGCGTGCTGGTCATGCACCGCGGACAGCTCAAGGTCAGCCGCACGGCCGCCAACGGACAGGAGCAGATCCTGCGCACGGTGACCGACGGCGATGTGGTGGGAGACCGCGCCTTCCTGACCGGTCACCGTTCGAACGAGCTGGTCACCGCACTCGAGGACAGCCAGATGTGCGTCTTCGACCATGCCGACCTCGCCGCCCTGCTGCGCGCTTATCCCGACATCAGCCAGGCCATGTTGCGAACCCTTTCCGACCGGCTCTCGTCGGTCGAGCGACTACTGGCCGCGATCACCTCCCACGACGTCGGCGTCCGCGTCGCCGCCTACCTCCTGGACCTTCCCGGCAGCATGCGAGACGGCCTGCCGAGCGTGCGGCTGCCGATGGCCAAGCAGGAGGTCGCCGCCTACCTGGGCACCACGCCAGAGACACTGAGCCGACGCCTCGCCGCGCTCTCCGCGTCGGGCGTCATCGAGCTGCACGGGCGGCGGGACGTCACCATCCTCGACATCGACGCCCTCGAACGCGTCGCCGCGCCCTGATAGGCCGCTGCGGGGGCACTCCGTCACGACGGGTGAAATTCCCCACCGGCGCGTGCCGCAGCTCGACACGTTCCGGGTGTCAGGGGAGTGTCGCGGGGGTCGCTCCAACCCCCCGGGAGCCGCCGGGATTTCCTCCTGGCAAGCGTTGCAGCCGTTTCCGCTCCTGTTCACGAGGCCCGCCGTATACACCCTGCACCCTTCACACCAACAAGCACCCCCGCGATTCGCCACTTGAAAGAGGGTCCTATCGTCGTCCGGGTTGGATCCCATTCACCACGTTGGAAGAGGGTAAGCGCAGAGATGGACACGTCATCGCCACTGGTCGAGAAGGCAGTCGAGTGGGAGGGCTGCACCGCCGGCCCGTGGCAGGAGGCCATCGACGTGCGCGACTTCATCCAGCGACTACACCCCCTACGAGGGTGACGCCGCCTTCCTCGCCGGCCCCACCGAGAAAACCCAGCGCACCTTCGAGACCCTCGAGAAGGACTACCTGTCGGTTGAGCGCGCCAAGCGCGTCTACGACGTCGACACCGTCACCCCGGCCGAGGGGGACGCCTTCGAGCCGGGCTACATCAGCAGCGACGACGACGTCATCGTCGGCCTGCAGACCGACACCCCGCCCAAGCGCGCCATGATGCCCAATGGCGGCTGGCGCATGGTCGAGACCGCCATCAACGAGGCCGGCCTGGAGCCCGACGAGCGCGTCAAGGAGATCTTCACCAAGTACCGCGAAACGCACAACGAGGCCGTCTTCGACAGCTACATCCCGCGCATCCGCGCCGCCCGCAGCTCCCACATCATCACCGGCCTGCCGACGCCTTCGGCCGCGGCCGCATCATCGGCGACTACCGCCGCGTCGCCCTCTACGGTGTCGACGCCCTGATCGCCGAGAAGAACCAGGCCAAGGACTCCGTCGCGGACAAGCCCTTCGACGAGCACTGGGCCCGCTTCC
>NZ_JBHWOO010000121.1:0-6929 GCF_043424415.1 Luteococcus sp.
CCGGCGCCCAGGGTCGAGGCGCTCTGGTAGGCCAGGGACGTGCCGGTGTAGCGCACCTCGGTGGGGAAGAGCTCGGACAGGAAGGCGGTGTAGGGGCCGAACAGCGCCCCTTGCACCAGGGCCTGCCCGACGATGATCGCCACCGCAGTGCCCCAGATGGTTCCGGTGTCGAGTGCCAGCAGCAGGGGGAAGCTGAGCACGGCACCCACCGCGCAGGCGGTCAGCATCACCGCGCGCCGGCCCACCCGGTCGGAGGTCCAGGCGGCCAGGGCCATCACGATGAACATGCCCAGCGGAGCCCACGCCTTGATGTCCAGGATCGCGGGCTGGGGAACGCGCAGCTGGCGGGCGTGCTGGACCGCCCAGACCGACAGGATGCCCTGGGTGGCGAAGCCGGCGATGCCGGCCAGGATGCCCAGGCTCAGCACACGTCCGTGGCGGGTGAAGACCTCGGTGGCCGGCGAGCGGCGCGACTCGGCGCGGTCCTGCAGGTCCTGGAAGAGCGGCGTCTCGGCCACCTGGACGCGCACCACCATGCCCACGACGAGCAACAGCACGGAGAACAGGAAGGGGATGCGCCAGCCCCACGACAGGAAGGCCTCGGGCGACAGGCTGCGACTGGCCAGCCCCATCGCGAAGGCCGCCAGGAAGGAGCCGGCCGGCCCACCCAGGTTGGCGAAGGAGGCCGCGAAGCCACGACGCGTGCCGGGCGCGTGCTCGACGGCCACCAGCACCGCGCCACCGATCTCGCCACCCAGCCCGATGCCCTGCAGCACCCGCAGGATCAGCAACAGCACGGGCGCGGCGATGCCGATGGAGTTCTGGTCCGGCAGCAGGCCGATGCCCACCGAGGCCAGCCCCATCAGCATCATGGTGACCACGAGCATCTTCTTGCGGCCCAGGGTGTCGCCGAACTGGCCGAAGAGCCAGCCGCCGAAGGGGCGGGCCAGGTAGCCGACGGCGAAGGTGGCGAAGCCGGCGACCGTCGCCATGCCGGGGCTGAGGTTGTTGAAGAAGACCTTGTCGAAGACCAGGCTCGTGGCCAGCGCGTACAACAGGAAGTCGTACATCTCGATCGCCGAGCCCATGAAGCTCGAGAACAGGATGCGGCGCATCGCCGGCGTGTTTCAACCCGGCGGGCGACGACGCGGGGGTGGCATCGGGGGTGGGGTGGGGATCGCTCACCCCGGGGAGGCTAGCGGAACGACTGCCACCCGGCGGCTGGTCTCACCGTCCGCGCTCGCGTCCCGGTCGTTCAGGTGCGGGCGTTCGGCCCGACGGTGGTCGGGTCGCCGTGACCGGGCCAGACGACGGTGTCGTCGTCGAAGGGGGCGAACAGGTGGGTCTCGACGTCGTCGAGGAGGCTGGAGAAGTCGTCTTGGCTGGAGGTCTTCCCGACGGCTCCGGGGAACCCTGCCGGGGGGAGTTCGGATGTGTCCGCGCTCGTCCACGGGGAGAGAACGGTATCTCTGCCACGCAGCGAGGAACTCATCGTGCGACCTTCCCGGGTGCTCGGCATCCCAAGCACGGGTGAAGCGGTTGTGCTCGAACTGCTCGCCGATCGACGTGTCATGGTGATCGCGGGAAGTGCGGTCGTGCTCCAGGGCATCGGCCAGTGTCTGGTGCCCGCCGGTCTCGGCACAGTAGTCCCGCATGGCTGCGTCGAAGTGGAACCCCTCACCCACCTGAGCGACGAACCAGCCGAAGGTCCAACCCCTCGATGTGTGCGAAGTCGTCGGGGTTCGCGGTGTGCAGCGGCATGGCCTGGGAGATCGCCACTGCGGCGATGAGCGCGTCGTACCCACGCGCTGCTGGCTTGCGACGCGATGCACGCAGCGACGCCGCCACAGCGGCGAAGGCACGCGCGGCAGCGGCGTCAAATGGCAGGGGATCGAAGGATGCCTCCGCCAGCTGAAGCACCTGCTGTCGGCGCGCTCGCTCCGTCGGGTCACTTGCGAGGAGCGGTCCAATGGACAGCTCCGCGAGGGTGACTGTGCTGATGAGCGGCACCTCGGGGAGGTCCTCGGGGGTGACGCGGGCGAGGTCGATCACGAGATTCGTGTCGAGGAGGCCAGCGCCCTGTGTCGTTCTCACAGCCACCAGTCCAGCATGTCGTCGATGTCGTGCCGGAACTGCTCCGTGTCAATCGGGGGGAGCGTTGCCCAACGCTCCAGCAGTCGGTCCCGATGGAGTGGAGTTCGGCGGAGGGGAATGACTTCTGCCACCGGCTCGCCGTCCTTGGTGACCACGACACTCTCGCCCTGCTGGACCCTCTTCAGCAGGGCGGCGCTGTTGTTGCGGAGATCACGAACCGGAACGCTCATGAGCCATGAGTATCACCCGTGATACGCAATGGTTACCAGCCGCGCGTGCGCCACTCGTCCAGGTGCGGGCGTTCGGCCCCGAGGGTGGTCGGGTCGCCGTGACCGGGCCAGACGACTGTGTCGTCGTCGAAGGGGGCGAACAGGTGGGTCTCGACGTCGTCGAGGAGGCTGGAGAAGTCGTCGTGGCTGGAGGTCTTGCCGACGCCTCCGGGAAAGAGGGCGTCGCCGGTGAGCAGCTGCACGGGGGCGCCGGGGGTGCGCACGATCACCGCCACGGAGCCGGGGGTGTGGCCCACCAGTCCCACCAGCTGCAGGGAGTGCTTTCCCAGCTGCACCACATCACCGGTCCACAGGCCCTCACAGGCCACACCGGTGGCCTCTTCGATGGCCGCGGCGTCGGCTTCGCCGCAGACGGTGCGGGCCCCGGTCCGCTCGGCCATCTCGGCCAGGGCCTGGATGTGGTCGTGGTGCCGGTGGGTGGTGATGATCGTCTCGACGGTGCACTCGCCCACCAGTTCGCGCAGGCGGTCGGGCTCGTCGGCGGCGTCCACCAGTACGGCACGGCCTTCCTCAGTGTGCAGCAGGTAGGCGTTGTTGCCCATGCCTCCCACCACGGTGGTGCTCAGGCTCAGGCCGTCGGACAGCTCATGGGTCTGGATGGTCATCTACAACTCCGGGAGTTCGAGGCTCTCCGCGCCGTGCACCTCGTCGGCGCTGGCGCGGCTGGTCAGCCACCCGAGCAGGTGGGCGTCGCTTCCCCGCACCAGGGGCGCGTCGGCATCCTTCGGCCCGATGCGGGCGGTGAAGCCGCTGGTGCTGGAGACCTGCAGGGCGGGGAAGTCCTGGCGGCGGGCGATGCGCTGGCAGTTCCACTCCAGCAGCCACCGGGCGATGTCGGCCTCCAGCTGTCCGGCGGTGAAGCCGTGGTCGAGGTCGATGCGGTGCAGCACCACCTCGTTGAGGCGGGCCACCACCAGGTGGTGGGCGGGCATCCACACGCCGGGACGCACCTCGACGTCGTCGGCGATGCCGGCCTGCTGGAGGTAGTCGAAGGTCTCGTTGAGGTCCCCGGTCGAGGTGTCGAGGTCGATCTGCAGTTCCAGCGCACCGCGCCGCGAGCCCGCCTCGAGCTCGCGCCGCCGGGTGCGCTCGTCGGGGTACATGGTGGTGGGGACGTGGGTGAGCAGGCCGTGCACCACGCGGCGCAGTCCGTCGGCATTGCGCGCCAGGTGGGTGGCGACGTGGGCCCGGGTCCACCCGGTCAGCCTGCTGGGTTCGTGCCACTGCTCATCGGTGATCGAGATTGTGTCGCCGAGCAGGGCCTGGGTGGCCTCCAGCTTGCGGCGTCGCAGCAGGGCCATCGACGCTGTCACGGGCATGACCTGCGCATCGGCCTCCTGCTGATCGCTCATGCACCAAACCTAGCTGCCGTGGGGAGCGGTTGACCACCAGCCTCCCGCACGGCCACCTGCCGGGCGGTCCTGGAGGGTCCGGATCGTCGCCGTCGCGGACTTGTCAGTGGGGCGCCCTACTCTGGAAGGGTGAATGATCGTCTTGTCGTCAAAGGTGCCCGTGAGCACAACCTGCGCAATGTGTCCTTGGACCTGCCGCGCGATGCCCTGATCGTCTTCAGCGGCCTGTCGGGCTCCGGCAAGTCCTCCCTGGCCTTCGACACGATCTTCGCCGAGGGCCAGCGCCGCTATGTGGAGTCCCTCAGCGCCTATGCCCGCATGTTCCTGGGTCAGATGGACAAGCCCGATGTCGACTTCATCGAGGGCCTGTCCCCGGCGGTCTCGATCGACCAGAAGTCGACCAGCCGCAATCCGCGCTCGACGGTGGGCACCATCACCGAGGTCTACGACTACCTGCGACTGATGTATGCGCGCATCGGCCACCCGCACTGCCCCGAGTGTGGTGAGCCGATCAGCCGCCAGAGCCCGCAGCAGATCGTCGACCGGCTGATGGCGCTGCCCGAGGGGACCCGCTTCCAGGTGCTGGGCCCGGTGGTGCGTGGGCGCAAGGGCGAGCACGTCGAGCTCTTCCGCCAGTTCGCCACCGACGGATTCAGCCGGGTGCGGGTCGACGGCCAGGTGCACCAGCTCAGCGACCCGCCCACGCTGGACAAGAAGTTCAAGCACGACATCGACGTGGTGGTGGACCGGGTGGCGGTCAAACCCACGGCGAAGCAGCGGATCACCGACTCGGTGGAGACCGCGCTGCGCCTCACCCAGGGCGTGGTGGGCATCGACTTCGTCGACCTGGACGCCAAGGACCCTGGCCGTGAGCGTCGCTATTCGGAGAAGATGGCCTGCCCCAACGAGCACGACATCTCCATCGAGGAGCTGGAGCCCCGCCAGTTCTCCTTCAACGGCCCCTGGGGCGCCTGCCCGGCCTGCACCGGCCTGGGTACGACCAATGAGGTGGATCCGGAACTGGTGGTGCCGGACGAGACGAAGTCGCTGGTCGACGGCGCGATCGCGCCTTGGGCCAATGCCCACGTCGCCTCCCACTACGAGCACGTCTTCGAGTCGATGGCCGAGCAGCACGGCTTCAGCGTCACCCAGCCCTGGCGCGAGCTCCCGGCAAAGGTGCAGAAGCTGCTGCTGGAGGGCGCTGGGGAACCGGTCTACGTGCGCTACCGCAACCGTTTCGGACGCACCCGCACCTTCACCCAGAACTACGAGGGCGTGCTGCGCTATGTGCGTCGCCGCTTCGACGAGGCCGAGACGGACTCGGCCAAGGATCGCTGGGGCGGCTACCTGCGCGAGATCCCGTGCCCCACCTGCCATGGCGCCCGCTTGAAGCCGACCAGCCTGGCCGTGACCGTCGGCGACCGCAACATCTCGCAACTGGCCGACATGTCCATCCGGGAGGTTGCCGACTTCCTTGGGGCGCTGCAGATGAGCGAGCGGGAGTCGCAGATCGCCGAGCGCCTGGTCAAGGAGATCAACGAACGGCTGCGCTTCCTGCTCGACGTGGGCCTGGAGTACCTGACGCTCTCCCGGGCGGCGGGCACCCTGTCAGGTGGCGAGGCGCAGCGCATCCGTCTGGCCACCCAGATCGGGTCTGGACTGGTGGGCGTGCTCTACGTCCTCGACGAGCCCTCGATCGGCCTGCACCAGCGCGACAACCACCGGCTGATCCAGACCCTGCTGCGACTGCGGGACCTCGGCAACACCCTGATCGTGGTCGAGCACGACGAGGACACCATCCGGGTTGCCGACTGGACCGTCGACATCGGCCCCGGCGCCGGTGAACTGGGCGGCAATGTCGTGGTCTCGGGTCCCGTCGAGGAACTGCTGGCCAGCAAGGAGTCGCTCACCGGCGCCTACCTCTCGGGACGGCGCTCCATCCCGCTGCCGGCCAGCCGACGGGCCTCGACCGGCCGAAGCCTCACCATCCGGGGTGCGCGCGAGAACAACCTCCGGCAGGTGGACGTCACCTTCCCGCTGGGCCAGTTCGTCGCCGTGACCGGCGTCTCGGGCTCAGGCAAGTCGACGCTGGTCAACGGGATCCTCTACAAGGCGCTGGCACAGCGGATCTACAAGTCCAAGGCAGTGCCGGGGCGGCACCAGGGCATCGACGGCATGGACGAGATCGACAAGATCATCCACGTCGACCAGTCACCGATCGGCCGCACGCCGCGCTCGAACCCGGCCACCTACACCGGTGTCTTCGACAAGATCCGCAACCTCTTCGCCGCCACCCCCGAGGCGAAGGTGCGCGGCTACCAGGCCGGGCGCTTCAGCTTCAACATCAAGGGCGGGCGCTGCGAGAACTGCATGGGCGACGGCACGATCAAGATCGAGATGAACTTCCTGCCCGACGTCTACGTCCCCTGCGAGGTGTGCAAGGGGGCGCGCTACAACCGCGAAACCCTCGAGGTGCACTACAAGGGCAAGACGATCGCCGAGGTGCTGGACATGCCGATCAGCGAGGCCGTCGACTTCTTCGCCGCCCACACCGCCATCTCACGCCACCTCAAGACGCTGGACGAGGTGGGCCTGGGCTATGTGCGGCTGGGGCAGCCGGCCACCACGCTCTCGGGCGGTGAGGCGCAGCGGGTGAAGCTCTCGACCGAGCTGCAGCGACGCTCCACCGGACGCACCATGTACGTGCTCGACGAGCCCACCACAGGCCTGCACTTCGAGGACATCCGCAAGCTGCTGGGCGTGCTGCAGCGTCTCGTGGACCAGGGCAACTCGATCGTGGTGATCGAGCACAACCTGGACGTGATCAAGACCGCCGACCACCTGATCGACATGGGCCCGGAGGGCGGATCGGGTGGCGGCACCGTGGTGGCCCAGGGCACGCCCGAGCACGTCGCGGCCTGCGAGGAGAGCTACACCGGGCATTTCCTCAAGCAGGCGCTGGCCGGCAAGGAGGTGCCGGTGGCCGAGCCCGTCGAGCTGTCGGCCGCGGCGACGGCCCCGGCCAAGGGTGCGAAGAAGGCTGCCGCGAAGAAGACCACTGCCAAGAAGACAACTGCCACAAAGGCGACGGCGAAGAAGACTGCGGCCGGCAGGTCCTCCTAGGGTCCGACCTCTCGGCCGCCGGCCGGCAGCCACGGGGCGGGCCATGATCACGATGATCATGGCCCGACCT
>NZ_JBHWOO010000122.1:0-3753 GCF_043424415.1 Luteococcus sp.
TGCTGGGGTCGGCGGCCTCCACGGTGGCGCGTGGTGCATGGCGCAGCCGGAAGCGCCCGTCCAGGGCCACCTCCACCGACTGGCGACGCAGCGCCACCCCGAAACCGAAGCGTCCGTAGATGCCGGCCTCGGTGGCGGTCAGGCTCGCCACCGGACATCCCTCGGCGCGGGCTTGGGTGAGTTCGTCGGACATCATCCGGCGCAGCAGGCCCTGGCGGCGGTCGGTGGTGCGCACCGTGACGTCGGTGATGTAGCGCGCGGTGACCAACTGCCCACCGACATTGATGCGGTGGTCGAGGCTGGCCAACGTGGCCACCGGCAGCGATCCCATGCCCAGCTCGTCCAGCGGCTGGTCGCGGTGCGCCGATCGCCACCGCTGCCCGTCGGCGCTGGCCGTCTTCCACCAGCGGCGGATGGTCTCGTCGCTACCGCGGCCCTCGTTGAAGCCGAGCCTGACTGCGGCGAGCCAGTCCCGGGCCTGGTCGTCGAGGTCTCCACTGGCGGTGCGTTCGCTGAAACGGTAGGGGTCCATGACCTCGACGCTACCCACAGGCCGTGGGGCAGGCCAGCACATTTCGGCGACCACGGCCCGTCGCGGAGTCTGGAAGACTGGCGCCATGCGCGTACACATTGCCACCGACCACGCCGCCTTCGAGCTCAAGGAGTACCTGCGCGAGCAGCTGACCTCCGCCGGCCATGAGGTCGTCGACCACGGCGCCACCTCCTACGATGCCGAGGATGACTACCCCGACACCTGCATCCCCTGTGCGGAGGCGGTCGTCGCCGATCCCGAGAGCCTGGGCATCGTGCTGGGCGGATCGGGCAATGGGGAACAGCTGGCCGCCAACCGGGTCAAGGGATGCCGCGCGATCCTGGCTTACAGCACCGAGATCGCCAGCCTGGGCCGCGAGCACAACAATGCCAATGTCATCTCGCTGGGCGGGCGCTTCGTCACCAACGAGCAGGCGCTGGAGATCGTCACCACCTTCCTGTCGACGCCCTTCACCGACACCGGCCGCCACGCGCGCCGGGTGCAGAAGATGAGCGACTACGAGGACGCCCACCGCGCCTGATACGGCGCCTCCGCTGCGGCCGGGGGCGGGGTGTCAGCGTCGACGTCCCGTCGCCCTGGTCAACACCGACGTCCCGTCCCCCTGGTCAACGCCTGCGTCCCGTCGCCCGGGCCACCAGCTGCTCGGCCACGGTGCGTGCGGCCGCCCTCCGCGACTCGTCCGGGCGGCTCACCTCGCGGGCCCGCAGAGCCCGGTCCTGGTCGACCAGGCCGGTGATCCCGTCGCGGCCGAACTCCCGCTGGTGGCCACCCCTGCCGCGCTCCGCGCCACGATCATTGCCCATGGCCACAGCCTAGACTGGGCTGCCCGCCATTCCCGTCCCTGCAGGAGGTCCCACCGATGCCCGAAGGGCACGTCATCCACCGCCTGGCCCGCGCCCTCGACGCCCAGTTCGGTGGCGAGACGGTGCAGGTCAGCTCGCCGCAGGGACGTTTCGCCGACTCGGCGGCGCTCGTCGACGGCCACACGCTGGTCACGGCCCAGGCCTGGGGCAAGCACCTGTTCGTCGACTTCGACGCACCCGTCGCCGAGCACCTGCTGCACATCCACCTGGGGCTGATCGGCAAGCTGGGCCTGGCACCACTGGCAGCACCGGTCGGCGTGGTGCGGCTGAGGATCAGTGACGGCGAGGTGGCCGCAGACCTGCGCGGACCGCAGATCTGCCGGCTGGTGACCGAGGCCGACCGGGAGCAGGTCGTCGCCAGGCTGGGGCCCGACCCGATCCGCGAGGACGCCGACCCCGAACGTGCCTGGCAGCGCATCCACCGCTCCGCCAAGCCGATCGCCTCGCTGCTGATGGACCAGCAGGTCAGTGCCGGCGTCGGCAACATCTACCGCGCCGAGGTGCTCTTCCGGCAGCACATCAAGCCCAGCTGCCCCGGCAACACGCTGCGCCGCGCCAGCTTCGACGCGATCTGGCAGGACCTGGTGGTGCTGATGCGCGACGGCGTCGAGGTGGGGCGCATTGACACCGTCACCCCGGAGCACTCGCCCGAGGCCACCGGACGGACCGCGCGCGAGGACGCCCACGGCGGCGAGGTCTACGTCTACCGGCGCGCCGACCTTCCCTGCCTGGTCTGCGGACACCGGGTGCGCAGCGCCCTGCTGGAGGGCCGCAACCTCTACTGGTGTGGAACATGCCAGCGCAGGCACTGACCCGCTGGCAGGGCCTGGACGTGACCGTCGAGGAGGACGGCAGCCTCCAGGTGGCCCTGGCCGAGACTGGGGAGGTGGTGCTCGACGACGTGGCTGTGGGCTTCGACGGCGGCTGGCAGCGGGCCCGCACCGAGGTGCTGGTCGACGAGGTGGAGCAGCACTGGTTGCTGGAGCACGAGGGCGCCGTGCAGGCCCGCGCCGTGGTGCGCCACGTCTTCGACGACGCCTGGCGCGTGCGCGTGCAGCTGCAGAACCTCACCGACGTCGAGATCGCCGTGCCTCCGTGCCGCCTCGACATGAGCGCCGCCTGGCCGATGCGCCGCTGGCTGGCCGGGGCCGAGGGCCAGATCAGCATCGACGCCGGCCGCGAGGACGGCCAGCTGCTCACCCTCACCCAGCTGCGCGGCCGCTCCCGGTTGAGCGAGGGCCACAGCTGGCTCACCGACCTGCCGGTGCGCCTGGGGCCGGCTGTCACGCCAAGTGCCGGCTACCAGGTGGGCTGGCGCGGCGACTGGCTGCGCGACCAGCGGGTGCAGGCCGCGGCGCTCCCGTCGTGGTGGCCCGCTCGCACGGTGCTGGCCGATGCCCAGGAGAGCGTCCGGCTCGACCTGCCCGATGCCGCGATCGAGGCCGCCGGGGTCTCGCTGCTGGAGGACGAACAGGGAACCCACCTGGTGGCCCGTCCCGGCATCCACCTGGTGCAGGTCCATGCCGGGCGCGGCACCACCGATGTGGAACTGGCCTGGGCCGACGACCTGGTCGCCGACCACCTGGCACCTTCTGTTGAGTCCTTGGTCGGTACCGATCCCCGCGTCCTCGAGCCGCACCAGGCGGTGCTGCTCACCCGCGCGGTGCAGCACGGTCTCGACGTCGACCCCGAGCACCTGGCGCAGGCCATCGAGACGCTGGCGACCCGTCCCGGGACGGTGCACCCGCTCGCGCTGGCGGCAGCCGCCGACCTGGCGATGACCAGCCCCGATGCCGCGGATCACCTGCCCGAGATGGCGTCGAGGATGGCGCTGCAGCCCGGGGCACTGACCGTCGCCCTGCACGCGATGACCGCGAGCCGCCTGGTCGGCGGGCCTGCGACGCTGCAGCTGCCCAGTGGCGTGCCCCTGCCGGTGGCGGGGCTGGATGAGACGGTCGCCCGGGCCGTCGTGGAGGCCGAGGTCGCCTGCTTCCGGGCCGGGACGGACAGTCCCGCTGGGCCTGTGCCGCGCCCGGTGGAGCGGGTGATGGCGCTGCTCGGTGCGGGCCTTCCGGGCCACACCGTCGGCCCGCAGGCACGGGCCCTGTTGCTGGCCGTCGCCTCCCGGCTCCCGGAGCAGTGGGAGGCGCCACGCTGGCCGGTGACCGTGCCGGAGCTGCGCGAGCTGGCGCGCCACCGGCTGCTGGCCGAGCGCTGCGACGACGTCTCGCTGGCGTGGTTGCTGCTGTCCCTGGAGTCCTGAGCGTCCGCCACGACGGACGGCCGCTGCCCGACGAACCTTCGCGCGCCATGATGGGGGCATGCCTGTCCTGCGTC
>NZ_JBHWOO010000123.1:0-21563 GCF_043424415.1 Luteococcus sp.
ACGACGCCGACCCGTTGGACCGCACCCACTACCAGGGCGTCGGCCGGATCTGCACGGGCGGCTGAGCGCCCCGTTGGGGACGCCCAGCCGTGGCGGGGGCTGCTCAGCGTTGCGCGAGTGCCTGCTTGATCCGTCCCAGGCCATCGGCGAGGATCTCGGGGCTGGTGGCGACGTTCAGGCGCGCGAATCCCGCCCCGCCGGTGCCGAAGGTGTGGCCGGAGTTCAGCCAGACCTTCCCCTTGTCCAGCAGGAAGGCGGCCGGGTCCTCGCCCAGCCCGGTCTCGCGCATGTCGAGCCAGGCCAGGTAGGTGGCCTCCTGCCCGTCGTAGCGCACCCCGGGCAGTTCGTCGGCGACGAAGGCGCTGGTGGTCTCCACGTTCTCCGCGATCTGGTGACGGGCCTGGTCGAGCCACTCGTCGCCGTGCTCGAAGGCCGCGATGTTGGCCTCGATGCCCAGGGTGGTCGCGCCGTAGAGGTGGTCCTCGTGTGCCCCCTCGCGGAAGAGCCGCGCCCCGGCCTCGGTGTGGAGGGTGACCGTCGCGCAGGGCAGTCCGGGGATCGAGAAGGACTTCGACGCGCTGGTGATCGTCACGCAGTGGCTGGCGGCGGTCTCACTGACGCCCGAGTAGGCGACGTGCTCGATGCCGGGCAGGGTGAGCGGGGCGTGGATCTCGTCGGAGATCACCCAACCGTCGTACCTCGCGACGATCTCGGCGATGGCCGCCAGCTCCTCGCGGCTGAAGACCTTGCCCACCGGGTTGTAGGGCTGACACAGGACCAGGGTGCGGGCGCCCTCGGCGAAGGCCTTCTCGATCCCTTCCAGGTCGAAGCTCCAGCGGCCCGCGACGTCGGTGGCCGAGGGGTCCTCCAGCAGCGGCACCTCGACGGCCGGGCGTCCGGTCAGGCCGGGGATCACCAGGAAGTGCATGTAGGCCGGCGTGGTCACCACCACACCGGCGCCGGGCGGGGTGACGACGTCGAGGGCCACCTCGATGCCGGCCAGGACGTGCGGGACGACGGTGGTCCACTCCGGGTTCACGTCCATGCCCAGGCGCCGGGCGGCGAAGCGGCTGAAGGCCTCGGGCACCCGCTGGTCCACCTGGGCGTAGCCGAAGCCCTGGCGGGCGACCACCTGCTCGATGGCCTCACGCACCGGGTCGGCCAGCGGGAAGTCCATCTCGGCCACCCACATCGGCAGCACGTCGGGGCCCTGACGGGTCCACTTCATGCTCTGGCGCTCGCGCAGCTGCTGGGGGGTGAGGGGGTCGAATCCAGTCATGTCCTCGAGTCTGCCGCACCCGCAAGGGGTTCCCGGGCCGTGCCCGGATGGCAGCCCGGAGGCAAGAAGTGGCAAGTCGGCGCCGGGGTGGGGTCACGTCTCGATGATTGAGTCACTTTGAAGACAGCCCGATGACGCGCTGGAAAGGCCTCCTCATGACTTCGCAGCTCCCTGAGAACAAATCCGTCACCCAGGTCCCCGGACAGGAGGACCTGGTGGCCGTCCCCACCTCCCCCGGCGGCGTGGCCTATGTCCCCGTCGACGAGGACGCGCAGTTCGTCCGGCCGAAGGGCCGCACCGCCGCTGCCATCTCCCTGGCCACGGCACAGTCTGTGGACAACACCGAGGGTGGTGTCTCCAAGATCTTCTACCCCCAGATCATGTCCGCCTTCGATGTCGGCAAGGCAGGTCTGGGCGACATCTCCGCCCTCGGAATGTACGCCCGGATGATCTGCGGCCCCTTGTGGGCAATGGCCGCCGACCGCTGGGGTCGCAAGAAGATCCTGTTCATCGTCACCGGCCTGTGGGGCTTCTGGACCATTGCCACTGGTCTGGCGCAGAGCTGGAACCAGTTGATGCTGCTCTACGGCATCGCCCTGGTGGGTACCGTCGCCAGCGAGCCGATCATGAATGGCCTGCTGGGAAGTCTCTATGCCAAGTCGGAGCGTGGCAAGGCCTTCGGCACGGTCCGGGGTGTCTCGTCCTTCATCGGGATGGCGCTCACCCCGGCCCTTGGCCAGCTCGGTGACTACGACAACGGCTGGCGCTGGGCCATGGTGGCAATGGGCGTCATGTCCATCATCTCCGGCATTCTGATCCTCATCTTCGTGCACGAGCCGAAGCGCGTCGAGAGCAAGATCGCCGACGATCCCGATGCCGGCGTCTTCACGTGGTCCGATGCCGCCAAGCTGTTCAAGATCCCCACCCTGGTGGGCATGGCGCTGATGCTGCCAATGATCACCTCGCTGGTCATGTTTGCCTACCAGAGCACCTACTGGGCCAAGGACCTCGGCTATGGCGTCAAGAATGCTGCCTACCTCTACACGGTCATGCAGCTGGGCATGCTGTGCTCCGCCTTCATCGGCGGCTTCCTGGGCGACTGGTTCCAGCGGCGCTTCGGGGACAAGGGCCGCATCATGTTCTTCCAGCTCTATGCCCTTGCCTTCGCTGCCATGACCTTCGTCGCCTTCCAGGTGAGCTTCCCCAAGGGTGGCTACTACGTGGTCGTCTTCTTCCTGGGCCTGATCTTCTCGCTCGGCTTCTCCGGCTGCGTGCTGCCGATGGTCTCCAGCGTCGCCCCCAAGCAGCTCTCGGCCACGGCCTTCGCCGTGCTCTTCAGCCTGATCCAGGGCGCTGTCACCGGCATCCTTCTGCAGGTCAGTGGCCGCGTTGCCGACAACATCGGTCTGCAGGACACCTTCCTCTACTTCGTCACCCTGCCCTATGTCGCCAATGCGGTCTTCTGGACGATCTTCTACAAGATCTACCCCAAGGACGTCGCACGTCAGGCCGAGCGCACCGAGCTCATCGCCCGGGGCCGGTTCTGATCCAGAGCCAGTGCTGATCGCACACGGACGGCGCCCTGCGGGATTCCCGCGGGGCGCCGTCCGTGTGTTGGCCCAGCGCACGCGGCCCGTCCCGGACTCGCCAGTCCTCGGTCGGCATCTTCCGGCCACAACGGAACCGCCCGCCCTGCCGGAGCAGGACGGGCGGTTCGAAGACTGTGTCAGCCGGAGCTGGAGTCGTTGAGGCTGAATCAGCCGATCACGCGGATGTCGGCGGCCTGGGCGCCCTTGGGGCCCTGGACAACCTCGAACTCGACGCGGTCGTTCTCGTTCAGGCTCTTGAAGCCCGAGCCCTGGATCGCGCTGAAGTGAGCGAACACGTCGGCGGAACCGTCCTCGGGAGCAATGAAGCCGAAGCCCTTTTCGGCGTTGAACCACTTCACGATGCCAGTAGTCATGTCATCCCTGCTTTCTGGGTGCTGTGATGCGCGCCTTTCGCACATCTCGTAGCTGTGATGCCTGTGAACCATCCAGAAAACAGCCCGACCACTTCCGCAGGGGAGGCACCCGAAACCGCTTGTCATGCGAGGTACTAGAACTTCAACAACTGGTTTCCACCATACACGGGGCCTCCGGGGACCCCAAGCCAGATCGCGCTTTTGGGGTTGATTCTGGGTGAACGCGCGCATGTCGCTCGGTTTGAACGAGCCAAGTGCGAAGAAGTCGGCACTGGGGTCGCGGCCCTAGACTGGCGGGCATGAGTTTCCCCCTGCCCGCGCGCGGATCACGCCGCGTGCCACCCGCCGGGTTGGCCGCGCAGGGGGAGCGACGCACCACCGCACAGGCATGGGCCTTCACGGCCGGGGTCTGGCTCGTCTACACCGTCTACTGCCTGGGCCGTTACCCGCAGTTCCTGGCCGCCGGCTACGACCTGGGCATCTTCGACCAGGCAGTGCGCCGCTACTCACGCTTCGAGGCGCCGCTGGTGGCGCTCAAGGGCGACAACTACAACATTCTCGGCGACCATTTCCACCCGATCCTGGCCACTCTCGCCCCCCTGTACTGGATCTGGGACGACCCGCGGGTACTGGTCATCGCGCAGGCCGCCCTGGTCTGCCTCTCCATCCCGGTGGTGGCGCGGATGCTGCGCCGCCACGGCGCCCACTCCTGGCTGCTGTGGGTGCTGCTGGTGGGTTATGCCCTCAGCTGGCCCCTGCAACGACTGGTCGACTTCGACTTCCACGAGATCTGCTTCGCCATCCCGCTGCTGGCCCTGGCCCTCGACGGGCTGGACCGGCGCGACGACCGCCGACTCCTGCTGGCCTCCCTGCCGCTGCTGCTGGTGCGCGAGGACATGGGGATGGTGCTGGCGATGCTCGGACTGGCCCGCATCCTGCTCAGCCTGCGCGACCGCCGCGACGGCACCCGTCGCGACCTGCGACGAAGCCTCGCGCTCGGCTCGGCGATGATGCTGCTCGGCGTGGTCGTCTTCGCACTGGTGGTGAAGGTGGTGCTGCCCCACTTCGCGCCCAGCGGGCAGTTCGCCTACTGGTCCTATGACGCCCTGGGGCCCGACGCGTTCAGCTCGATCCGTTTCATCCTGCTCCACCCGCTGCGCACCGCCGAGATCTTCTTCTTCCCCTGGGAGAAGTCGCGCGGCCTGCTCTACCTGCTGCTGCCGCTGGCCTTCGTCGCCGTGCGCTCCCCGATGCTGCTGGCCACCCTGCCGCTGCTGGCCCAGCGCAACCTGTCCTCGCGCACCCACCTGTGGGGCACGGCCTTCCACTACTCCGCCCCGATCTTCGTGATCCTCGTCTTCGCCACCGCCGACGCGATGAGCCGCCTGGGCCCGGCCTGGCGACGACGACTGGCCGCCTTCATCGTGGCGATGGTGGCCATCACCCCCGCCTTCGACCTGGCCGTCCAGGGCCGCAACTACCCCTTGGTGCGGCTGTTCTGGTCCTCCTGGCAGCGCAAGCCGATCATGGAGCACCAGAGGGCCGTGCTCACCCACATCCCGCCCAACACCTGCGTCGAGGTCGACGACCGGCTGGCGGTCCACCTCACCCGCACCAACCGGGTCACCCTGCCCACCCTCACCCGCCGCACCAGCGACTTCGTGGTCATCGACATGAGCCAGGACGAGGTGGGCTACCCCCTGCCCAGCCCCGCCACCGTCGAGGATCTGTTGAAGAGCAAGGAGTACACGCCCGTCGCCAAGGAAGGGTCCATCACCGTCTGGCAGCGTCCCGGTTACTCTGGGCCCAGTGAAGGGTGCGGCCCCGACGCGCCCTGAACCCTGAGGCCCCTCAGGTCCCCCGACGAGTCGATGGAGAGCCGTATGGACAGCCGCGAGACCCGCCCCGACGCCCGCCATCGTCCCGAGGGAGTTGGGCAGCCCGGGGGAGCCGTGCAGCTCGACGACCAGGGGCCTGAGCTCAGCCCGTCGCCCGGACCCGACCGCCCCATGGCCTCGATGGCGGGCGTGGGCCTGTTCCGGGTCGAGCACCCATCGCAGCAGGTGCACCACTTCCGCCAGCGCACGGCCGGCGGCTCCAGCCACCTGGCCGAGGGCTTCGATGTCGAGCCCGGCACCGTCTGGCAGGTGGCCGTCTTCTGCGACCTGGAGCACGACCCCCGCTCCAACAGCTCGCCCGAGCCCAACCACGACTGCCGCTCGATCGGCCTGCTCTTCGTCACCGATGACGGCCCCGGCACCCTGCGCGACCAGCACGGGCACGCCATCGACGGACAGCGCCGCTGCCTGGTGGGCAACAACTGGAACCTGCTCAGCCTCGACCTGTCCCCGCTGGCCGGCCGGCGGGTGCACGAGGTGCGGCTGGCCTCCGTCCCCGGCCTGGTCGGTGCCGGCTGGGTGCAGGTGCGCGGGGTCCGCCCGGCGCCGGTGGAGGCCGCCGATCCCGTCGACCGGGTCCGCACCACCCGCGGCACCCACTCCGACTTCCTCTACTCCCGCGGCAATGCCCTGCCCCTGACCTGCCTTCCGCAGGGCTTCAACTTCCTGGTGCCGCTGACCGAGAGCCGCGACCGCAACTGGCTCTACGGCTGGCACCGCGACGGCGGCCCCGAACCCCGCCTGGAGGCGCTGGCCTTCAGCCACCAGCCCAGCCCCTGGATCGCCGACCGCTCCGCCTTCCAGGTGATGGCCTGGCAGGGCCGCCCCAGCGCACAGCCGTCGCACCGGGCCCGCGTCTTCAGCCACGACGATGAACTCGACCGGCCCCACCACTACCGGGTGCGCCTCGAGGGCGGGATCACCGCCGAGATGGCCCCCACCAGCCGCGCCGCGATCTTCCGCTTCAGCTTCGACTCCGGCGAGCGCCACGGCGTCGTGCTCGACCAGCCCTATGCCGGCAGCATCTCCACCGAGGAGCTCTCCGACGGCCGCCTCGCCTTCCGCGCCGCCATCGCCCCCGCCTCGGGTTGGAGCGCCGGGCTGCACCTGCCCGCCCCGCCCGCCTATGTCTATGGCGAGACCAATGTCCCGGTCACCGTCCACGCCGCCCGGGAGCGCCGCAGCCCGCTGGAGGGCTTCAGCTGGCGCGGCAAGCGCTTCCACAAGAGCTGGTTCGGCCGGCTGAAGCTGCCGATGCAGCGGCCCCAGGCCCTCGTGCTGGAGACCGACGCACCAGTGGTGGAGGTGCGCGCGGCGATGAGCTTCATCGGCGTCGACCAGGCCCGCCGCACCCTGGCAGCCGAGATCGGACTGCTGGGAACCGAGGCCTGCAAGGGCTTCGATGACGTGGTCGCCGAGGCCCGTGAGGCCTGGTCGGCCCTGCTGGAACGACTCGAGATCGACGGCGGCACCCTCGATGCGCGCACCACGGCCTGGTCGAACTTGGCGGCGCTCTACTGCTGGCCCAATGACCACCACGAGGCCGTCGCCGACGGGTCCGAGCAGGGCTGGCACTGGGCCTATGCCTCGCCCTTCCGCCCGGCCGCCCCGCACACCCCGGAGCGCACCGGCTGCCAGGTGGTCGATGCCCAGCTGCAGGTGAACAACGGCTACTGGGACACCTTCCGCACCTGCTGGCCGCTCTACTCGCTGCTCACCCCTGAACGCGCCCCGGAGCTCTTGGGCGGGATCCTGCAGCAGTACCGCGACGGCGGCTGGATGGCCCGCTGGTCGGCGCCCGGCTATGTCGACTGCATGCCCGGCACCAGCTCGGACGCGATCTTCGCCGACGCCTCCCTGCAGCACACCCTGACCGGGGCCGACGAGCTCGACGCCTATGACTCGGCGCTGCGCAATGCGACGGTGCCGCCCGACCATGCTCTGGCCGGGCGCAAGGGAATCGGCCGGGGCCGCTTCGTCGGCTGGATCGACACCTCCACCGAGGAGGGGCTGGCCTGGACCATGGACAATGCCTCCTGCGACGCGGCGATCGGGCTGTGGTCGGGCCGGCTGGCCGCACGGGCCCGCGCTGGGGAAGAGGGCCTGGCCGACCGGGTGGAGGAGTTCGAGGCCAATGAGCGCTGGTTCGCCAACCGCGCCCTGGTGCACGCCGAGATGTTCGATCCGCGCATCGGCTTCTACCAGGGCCGGCGCCCCGACGGCGGCTTCCGCGTCGAGCCCGCCGACTTCGACCCGCGCCAGTGGGGCCATGACTACACCGAGACCAATGCCTGGGGGCAGGCCTTCCACGCACCCCACGACGGGGCATTGCTGGCCCGGCTGCTCGGCGGCGAGCAGGCCCTGGCCGCCAAGCTTGACGAGATGCTGGACACCCCGGCGGTCACCCGCCCGTCGATGTGGGGCAGCTATGCCTACAACACCCAGGAGATGAACGAGGCCGAGGCCGACGGCCTGGGGCAGCTGGCAATCAGCAACCAGCCCGCCCACCACATCCCCTTCATGTACCTGTTCGCCGGGCAGCCGCACAAGACCCAGTGGCTCACCCGGGAACTGCTCGACACCCGCTTCGTCGGATCCGAGATCGGGCAGGGATATCCGGGCGACGAGGACAACGGCGAGATGAGCGGCTACTGGCTCCTGCTGGCCCTGGGCCTCTACCCCTTGTTCGTCGGGGGTGGCGAGTTCGCCATCACCTCGCCGCTGTTCGAGCGGATGGCCTTCCGTCGCGCCGACGGCAGCCGCCTGGAGGTGCGGGCCACCGGAGTCGAGCACCGCTATGTCCAGCAGCTGCGGGTCAATGGTGAGTTGTGGAATGCGGTCAGCATTCCCGTCGAACTGCTGCGCGGCGACGTGCTGCTGGAGTTCGAGCTGGGCCCCGAGCCGTCCAACTGGGGTGCCGGCACCCGGCCGTGGAGCGCGTCGACGGCCACCGGCGAGCCGGTGCGCTGGCGTGCTGACCGGACCCTCGGCGCGGCCGTCGAGGGTCCGCTGGAGCTGGTGGACGACCGCGGGGAGCGGGTGGTGGAGCTGCAGGCGGGGGAGTCGGTGACCTTCACCTGGCACGAGGGCTTCGTGCCCGAGTGGATCACCTTGACCAGCCCTGATGTGGAGCCTCTGCCGGTGCGGCTGGAGGCGCGCGCTGGCGACCAGTGGCGGGACCTCGGCATCACCCCGCGACCGGCCCGCTGGCGGGGCCAGACCCAGGCCTACCTGGGCGATGGGCAGCCGGCCGAGCAGTTGCGCCTGGTGGCGGTGGGTCCGTGCCGGCTGGTGCAGGTGGAGGTCTACTGACCCGGCCTGGTCTGGCGGTTCGGCCCCGGCAGGAAATTCGCTTCGGCAGGTGATTCGGTGCGGCAGGGGGCCGTGCTGCCTCAGGCCGCCGTAATTGCACCGCATACGGCGCTGGAAGGTTCAAATTGTCCTCCGTGGCCGTATGAGCTGCATTTTCAGCAGCTCTGGGTCCTGCAAAGTGCTGAATTCCTGTTTCCGGCGGCGTAGGTTCACCCCCAGGGGGCGCCGTGGCCGCCCGGGAAGGGGAGGCGCCATGCGCTACCAGGTGGAATCCGAGGTGGCACGCCTGCAACAGGTGATCGTGCACCGCCCGGGCGTGGAGATGTCGCGCCTGACCCCCGGCAACATGGGGGAGCTGCTCTTCGACGACATCCTGTGGCTCGAGCGAGCCCAGCAGGAGCACGACCAGTTCGTCGAGGCGCTGGCCTCCCGCGGGGCCGAGGTCCTGCTCCTGCACACCTTGCTCGCCGAGACGATGGCCATCGACGAGGCTCGCCGAGAGCTGTCGGCCAGGGTCTTCGGCCCCCACCTGCTCGGCCCCGCCGGCGCCGAGGCCCTGCAGCAGATGGCAGCCGGCCTCGGGCCGCACGAGCTGGCCGACCTGCTGGTGGCGGGGCTGACCCGACGCGAGGTGCTGGAACGCATCGGGGAACCCGCCGCCCTCGGCCTGATGGTGCGCGGCCTGGACGACTTCGTCATCGACCCGCTGCCCAACCACTTCTTCACCCGCGACACCTCCTGCTGGGTGGGTGGACGGGTACAGGTCAATGCGATGGCGCTGCCGGCCCGGCGCCGCGAGGCGCTCAACTACGAGGCCATCTACCGCTGGCATCCCCGCTTCGCCGGCACTCCCCGCTGGGGCGGGGTCTGGCCCGAGCCCACCGAGGGCATCGCCGACGGGTTGTGGCCCGATGAGCGTGGTGCGCTGGAGGGCGGCGACGTGCTGGTGGTGGGCAATGGCTCGGTGCTGGTCGGGCTGGGGGAGCGCAGCACCCCGCTGGGTGCCGAACGGCTGGCGCGTTGCCTGTTCGCGGCCGGCGCGGCGAACCGGGTGGTGGCGGTGGACATGCCGCAGGAGCGGGCGATGATGCACCTGGACACCGTGATGACCATGCTCGACGAGCACTCCTTCATCCGCTATTCCGGCTTCGGCGACCGCGCCACCTGGGTGATGACCGCGCGCGACGACGGCGGGCTGTCGATCGAGTCCCGGGAGCCAGCCGATTTCCCGCAGGTGCTGGCGCAGTGCCTGGGGGTGGAGCGGGTGCGCCTGCTCACCGCCCCGCACGATGACCTGGTGGCGCAGCGCGAGCAGTGGAATGACGCCTGCAATGTGCTGGCGCTGGAGCCGGGGGTGGTGCTGGGTTATGAGCGCAACCATCTCACCCGGCGTTTCCTGGAGGGCCACGGCATTGAGGTCATCCCGGTGCCCGGCGACGAACTGGGCCGGGGCCGTGGCGGGCCGCGCTGCATGACCTGCCCCACCCGTCGAGGCTGATCGGCGCTGGACACCGGCAGCTGGACCATGAAAAGGGCCCCGGGGGTTGATCCCCGGGGCCCCTCGTCGGCTGGTTCAGGCGATGGTCACCGGGATGCTGACGGTGGTGCCCGAGGCTTCGGCCGTGAGCGTCAGCACGGCGGCACCCCTGGCGACGGTCGACGGCACGGTCACCGTGATCGTGGCCTTGCCGTCGGCGACGGTGGCGGTGCCGACCTGCACGTCACCGATGGTGGCCCTGAGCTGGCTGTTGGCGACGGCACCGGTGGACTTCATGTCCAGGCTGTCGAGCTGGAGTGCACCCTGCGGGGCTCCGACGGTGAAGGTCGCGGCCTGGCCTGCGGTCAGGGTGGCCGGGGTCGGGCTGACGCTGACGGCGCCGCGGGCGAAGCTCGGCGAGACGGTCTGCTGGGCGCCCAGCCAGTCCACCCAGGCGGCCAGGTCGCTGGCACCGGTGTCACGGGTGTTCTGGCCCTCGGCGAGGACGCGGAAGTTGTCGCCGCCGGTGACCAGGAAGTTGCCCGAGCCGACGGTGTAGAGCTTGGCCGGGTCGATGGGTGCGCCGTTGACGGCGATCGAGGTGATCCGGTCGCCGGCGGGGCGGGACTCGTCATAGGTGTAGGTGACGTTCTTGCTCAGGCCCAGCTGCAGGTAGGGGCGGCTGGGGGTGGTGCCGTCGGCATTGGTCTGCCACTGCTGCTCGAGCATCGTCTTGACCTGGGCGCCGGTGAGCTGGGTGGTCATCAGGGTGTTGGCGAAGGGCAGCACGGCCGCGGCGGCCTGGTAGCTGATCTCGCCGGCGGGCAGGTCGGCGCGGGTGCCGCCGGGGTTCTGGACGCCGATGAAGTCGGCGTCGCCGTTGCCCAGGACGTCGAAGAACATCTGGGCGACCATGTTGCTCAGCGAGCTCTCGGTGGCGCGATTGTCGAGGCTGCCGTCGGCCTTGAGCCCGCGGGTGACGGGGGCGGTGGAGGTGGCGATGGTGCGGCTGCCGATGACGCTGGCCTGGGCCAGGGTGTCGGTGGTGATCTTCTGCACCTCGGCGACGCGCGGGTACTGGGCCACCAGGGTGGGCACCTGGGCGCTGTCGACCACGGGCAGGTTCTGGGCCCGGGCGCTGCACACGGTGCCGCGGAACTCGGCGCCGGGATCCTTCACCGAGCCGAAGCCCTTGCCGGAGTTCTTGCCGGGGCGCACGGCGCGGCTGGCGTCGACGCGCAGCTGGACCTGGCCGACGAAGGCGCCGTAGCTGCCGGACTCCAGGACGGGGCGGGTGCGGCCCGTGCCGGGCACGGGAGCGTCCCAGACGTAGTTCTGGTGGGTGTGGGCGGTGAGGATGGCGGCGACCTTCGGCGAGGTGCCGTTGACGATGTCTGCAAAGGGCTTGCTGGCCAGGGCCTGGTCCAGGGTGGCGGGCTCGCTGACGGCAGCACCCTCGTGGTAGCTGGCCACCACGACGTCGGCCTCGCCGTTGGTCGGGTCGCCGTCGGTGAGCTGCGCGGTGGTGCGGTTGACGGCCCCGACTGGGTCACCGAGGTCGACGTGCTGGAAGACCTCGGTGCCGACCAGGCTCTTGAGGTCGCCGGTGACGGCGCCGACGGTGGCGACCTTGATGCCGTTGCGCTCCTCGATCCGGTAGGCGTCGACGGCTGGCGTGGTGGTGCCCTTGGTGTAGAGGTTGGCGGCCAGGTAGTCGAAGTCGGAGCGCTCCTGCAGACGGCCGGAGAAGTCGTCCCAGCCGCGGTCGAGCTCGTGGTTGCCGACGGTGGAGGAGTCCAGGTCCATCGCGTTGAGGATGTCGAGGGTTGGGTTGTCCTCCTGCACCGCGGACGGGAAGAGTGAGGCGCCGACGTTGTCGCCGCTGGAGTGCAGGATGGTGGACTGTTCGCCGGAGGCCTGGCGGGCCTGTTCGACGGTGCCGAAGAAGGCGACGGTGTCGGGGCTCTTGGTGGCGATGCGGCCGTGGAAGTCGTTGAAGGCCAGCAGGTTCACCACGCTGGTCTGCTGCTGACAGGCGGCCATCTTGGTGTGGTTGGGCTTGGTGTGGTTGGGATTGGTGTGGTTGGGCTTGCTGTGGTTGGGCGGGGTGGTGGGCGCCTTGGCGGCGGCGATGGTGCTGCTGCTGGCTGCGAGGGCGACGGCGGCGAGTCCGGTGGCGGCGAGGCGCGCGAGTCCGGGCTTGGACATGGGTTCTCCTTCGTGGGCGATCCGGCTGGATCGGGCGGGTCGTGGCGCTGGGGTGCGTGCCCGTGGGGGGTGGACGGACTCGTGTGCGGCGCTGCACTGTTCATCGTCGTCAAGGTCACCGGCCATGGCAAGCGTCTTGTCGATCAGTTGCCCCATCGTTCACCCGGCAGTGCCGTGGGCCGGGCCTAGAGTGGGGTGACGTGAATGACGCCTCATCCCCGATCGACGGCCACCTCGACCACGAGATTCCCTGGGCCATGCAGTTCGCGGTCCGCTATGACAAGGCCAGGCCGGCCAGCCACGTCGACACCTGCGAGGCGGTCGCCCGGGCGGCGGTGGCCCTGATCAGTTCACCGCAGGCCCGTGACGGCCAGTGGCGTGAGGCCGTCGACCACTGGCGCGACGGCAGGATCCGCAAGCTGGTGCGTCGGGCGCGGGGCGAGGTGCGCTGGCAGGAGGTGCACCAGCTGGACGGCGTCACCGTCGAGCAGCAGGGCGACGAGTCCGAGGGGTTGGCGGGGGCACGGGCCTTCGTCCCCGGGCCGGTGCGTCCGCTCCACCCGATCCTCAAGAAGCTGCAGGTGGAGGGCACCGAGCTGCCCGATGCCCATCCTTCGCGCACCGAGGATGCGCTGGTGCGGGTGGGCATCAGCCCGCACATCACGATGAGCACCGGCAAGGCTGCCGCCCAGTGCGCGCATGCCGCGCAGCTGGCCTGGGAGCAGATGGACGGGCCGACGCGGACCGGCTGGGCCGCCGACGGTTTCCGGCTGCGGGTCGAGACCGTCGATGCCGAGCAGTGGGCCAGCGACCAGGGCCGGGTGCAGGTGGTCGACGCCGGTTTCACCGAGCTGGACGGTCCGACGGAGACCACGCGCGCCTGGTGGTGAGGGTCTCGGATCCTCACCCCTCCAGGGCGCCGATCCCGACCAACCAGGCGCGGGTGTCGGTGTCGTCGACGAACAGGTGGGTCTGCCAGCCACGGGCTGCGGCTGCCTCGAGGTTGCGGGGGCGGTCATCGATGAAGTGGAAGCCCGCGGGGTCGGTGCCCAGTTCCTGCTCCACCACCTGGTAGATGCCCGGATCGGGCTTCATCACGCCGAGTGCGCCGGAGATGAAGACGCCGTCGAGGAAGAAGCGCCAGTCGCTGTGCCCGACGGCCTCGGTGAAGCGCGCCGCGGCATTGGACAGCAGCCAGACGCGGTGGTCGGTGGCCGAGAGCTCCGCCAGGATCGCCTGCGCCTCGGGTCGTAGCTGGGTCCACAGGGTCACGTCGTGGGCGGACAGGTGCTCGACGGCACGCTCGTTGACGGGGATCTGCCCCGCGACGGCCTGCCAGTAGTCGTGGTCGCTGCCGCCGCGGTCCCAGTCGTCGCGGTGCCTCCAGTAGGGCCCGTGCACCTGGTGCGGGGCCAGGCCCAGGGCTTCGGCGGCGTCGCGCACCTGGGAGGTCTCCGAGACCAGCACCCCACCCAGGTCGAAGATGATCTCCATCCCGTGAGCCTAGGAGGGGCTGCCGGCAGGAGCAATGGCCCCGCGGGTGATGCCGGCCTCAGCCCAGCCGCCGCGGCAGGTTCTCCTGCTGCTCGGCCCAGGCCTCGGGAACCCACATGCAGGTGGGGTCGCTGGCCAGGTAGTCGCCGGTCATCGCGTACGACGTGGAGCGCGACCCGCCGCACAGCTTGTTGAACTCGCACACCCCGCACTTGCCCTTGAACTCGTCGGGGCGGCGCAGCGCCTGGAAGACCGGCGAGTTGACGTAGATCTCGTGGAAGGGCTGGTCCTTGACGCTGCCACAGTGCTCCGGGAGGAAGCCATTGGGGTAGACATCGCCCAAGTGGTCGATGAAGGCGAAACCGGACCCGGAGTTGACGGCCATCGGCGCGCGCGGCCGGCGGGGCTTCTCGGGGGCGGCGCCCAGCAGGCGGGTGGTCTCCTCGGTGAGGTAGTGGTAGAGCTCGCCGCGGTGGGCCACCTGGTCGGGCACGGGGATGCCGTTGCGGGCCTGCTCGCGCTGTACCGCGATGCGGCGGTACTGCGGCGCCTCGGTGGTCTTGATGGCGATGCGGTCGCTGATGTCGTGCAGCCAGTTGAGCACGTCCTCGCGCTCCTCGGGGCTCAGCGCATTGAGCGCGGCACCGCGGCCCGTGGGCACGAGCATGAAGGTGTACCACATCTTCGCACCCATCCCCAGGACGGTCTTGAGCAACAGGGGGGCCTCACGGATGTTGCTCTTGGTGAAGGTGGAGTTGATCTGCAGGCGGTAGCCCTCGGCATTGATCCAGGCAGCGGCCTCGACGGTCTTGTCGAAGGTTCCGGGGAAGCCGCGGAAGGCGTCGTGGGTCTCGGCGGTGGCGCCGTCGAGGCTCATCGACATCGCCTTGCCGCCGGCCTCGCGCATCTGGTGCAGCCGTTCCGGCGTCAGCAGCGGGGTGACCGAGGGAGACAGCGAGACCGACAGGCCCTTCTCGGTGCCGTAGCGGCACAGCTCGGCCAGGTCGGGACGCTCGAAGGGGTCGCCCCCGGTGAACACGACCAGCGGCTTGGGGTTGTCGTAGGCGGCCAGGTCGTCGAGCAGTTGCTTGCCCTGCTCGGTGGTCAGCTGGTCGGGGTGGGCGCGGTGCTGCGCGTCGGCGCGGCAGTGCTTGCACACCAGGGCACAGGCCCGGGTCACCTCCCAGATGACGATGAAGGGCTTGGTGTTGATGTCGTGGCGCACGGTGCGCACCACGGGGGCGTGGTGGGCACGGGTGTGCTCGGGCGCCTCGTCCCCCACGGTGGTGGGGACATCGGACGGATGGGTGGTGGTCACCTGGATTCCTTGCTGTCGGTGCTGGCGCCGAGTGCGTCGGCGACGAGGGTGGCGGCCTGCTGGCCGGAGCGGACGGTGGCGCCGATGCCCAGCCCGTCGACGGTGGCGCCGGCGATGGCGATGCCGCCCAGTGCGGCCAGCTGCTCACGGGCGGTGGCGACACGTTCCTTGTGGCCGGGCATCAGCTGGGGCATGGCATGCGGCCAGCGGTACACCAGCCGCACCTGGGGTTCGGCGTCGATCCCTGTCATGGAAGAGATCTCGGTGGCCACGCGGGTGGTCATCCGATCATCGTCGAGCTCGTCGAACAGGGAACTGTCGACGCGCCCGACAGAGGCGCGCAGCAGGTGATGTGTCGAGCCGAGTTCGGGCCACTTGCGGGTCAGGTTGGTGGCGGCCTTGAAGGTGCGCACCCGCTTGCTCGGCAGCAGGATTCCGTTGAAGTCACACAGGATGCGGCTCTTCGCGGCGGCGGCGCGGTCCCAGCCGAGCAGCACCGTGGCCACCGAAGCGGTGGGCACGCGGTCGTAGAGCTGGGCGGTGGCGGGACTATGGGGGCGCAGCAGGTCGGCGGTGACGGCTCCCGGGGTGGTGAACAGCACCTGGTCTGCGGCCAGGCGCTCCCCGCCGTCGAGGATGACCGTCCACCGCGCACCCTCGTGCTCCAGCCCGACGACCCGGGCGCCGGTGCGGATGGTGGCTCTGCTCTGCTCAGCCAGGGCCCGGGTGAAGGCGGCCAAGCCGCCCGGCCAGGAGGCGAAGGCGGGCAGCGGGGCCTTCTGCGGGCCGGAGGCCGGCTTGCTGCGCTTGAGGTTCTTGAGCAGCATCGAGCGCCCGGCGGAGGCGTCGTCGACGAGCTGGGGTGCGGTGGCGCGCAGGGAGAGGCGGTGGACGTCGCCGCCGTGCAGGTTGCCCAGCAGGGGGTCGACGAAGGTGTCGGTGACCTCGCGCCCGAAGCGGGCACGGGTGAAGTCGCCCACGGCGATGTCGGAGTCCACCTTGCGCAGCGCGGTGAGCGGCTCCAGGCCGGCGCGCAGCAGGCCGAGGGGGCTGAGGATGCCCGACTTGAGCACGGGCCAGATCCTGGTGGGGCCGGTGGGGCCGACACCGGCGGGCAGCGGCCGCAGGCCCTTGCGGGTGGCCATCACGGAGCTGCCGGGGGCGGCGCCCACCACGGACTCGGCCAGGCCGAGCTCGCGGACAAGGGCGGCGACGTGGGGTGCCCCGAGGTGGACTGCCTCGGCGCCGACGTCGACCTGCGCCCCGTCAACCTCGATGGTGTGGACCTGTCCGCCGACGTGGTCGGATGCCTCCAGGCAGATGACGTCCACCGATGGGTCCCGGGCGATCTCGCGGGCTGCGACGAGTCCGGTGATGCCGGCTCCGACGACGATGACGCGTTTGGTCATGGCTCACCTCCGTAGTGCTGCCGAGACTACCCGGAGCATTCCGGAGAAAATCGGGCGGGGTGCCGCCTGGCCTCCTTGTGGCCGCTCAGGCCCTCACAGGATGCGCAGGAGCTGCGGGGTCATGCCGTTGTCGATTCCCCAGGCGACGGCCTGCGAGCGGCGGCTGACTCCGATCTTGCGGTAGGCCGAGCGAATGTAGGACTTCACCGAGTTGGGGCTCAGGTAGGCCTGGGCGGCGATCTCGGCATTGCTGTAGCCCTGCGCGATGAGCGAGATCATCTCCGCCTCGCGCATGGTCAGACCGGCAGAGCGACCGGGCCAGTCGTGGCCTCCGCGGCGCTCGGTGGTGGCGTCGACCTCCGCGGGGGTGGCCCAGGTGGTGGCGAGGCCGGCGGCCACGCGGTCCAGTTCCGCCAACAGCTGGCAGCCGGTGAGGGACTTGGGGATGATGGCGTCGATGCCGTGGGCGCGAGCGATGGACTGGGCCTCGGCGCGGGCGCCCCAGGTGTAGAGCGCCACCACGCCCACCAGGGGGTGGGCGAGCTGCTCCCGGATCACCTCGGCGGTGCGCCGGTCCTGCCCGACGAGGTCCACCAGGGCGATGTCGACAGGCTCGGTGACGGGCCCGTCGACGGACAGGTCCACCACCTCCACCCGGTCGCCAAAGGGTGCCAGGAGGGATCGCAGGCCTGCGAGGACGAGCTCGTGGTCATTGACGAGTGCTACGCGCATGGGGGCCGAGGTCACCCCGCGATTATGGCAGGGTGCCCGTCCAGAAACTCCGCACGAGGGGATGGGCCAGCCCTTTCCCACCCGCAAGGGTGTGCTCTCAAGGGGGCGCCATGGTGGCTCCGGCTGCTCTCTGTGGGGATCGAGAAAATTCATCACTCACTGACGGGCCAGGCTCGGCAGCGGCTGCTTGCCCGTGCTGCTTGGTCCGTGGTGGGATGATGTTGCGGTGCTGTACACCACCCACGCCCCCGTCGACCTCGGTGCCCTGCACCACAACCTGCTGGCCGTGCGCCAGCTGGCGGCCGGTCGCGAGGTTGCGCTGGCCGTCAAGGCGGACGCCTACGGACACGGAGCGGTGGCCGTCGCCCAGCTCGTGCAGGAGACCGGCTGCGCCGACCGGCTGGCGGTCGCGACCGTGCCCGAGGCCCTCGAGCTGCGCCGCAGTGGGATCACCCTGCCCATCCTCAAGCTCTCCCACTGCTTCCAGCACGAACTGTTCGCCGCCGTGCAGGCCGGTGTCACCCTCACCGTCGTCGACGAGCGCACCATCCGGCAGGCCGAGGGGGTCGCGGCCGGGCTGGGGGTCGTCGCCAATGTGCACCTGAAGGTGGACACGGGAATGCGACGCATCGGCGCCGAGCCGGAGGACGCCACCGAGCTGGTCCGGCTGGTCGACACCATGCCGCACCTGTTCCTCGAGGGCATCTTCACCCACCCCCCGGTCAGCGATGTCGCCGAGCAGTACCAGTGGACGGCCCAGGAGCTGGGCGACTTCCGCGCCCTGGTGACGGCGGTGGAGGCTGAGCGCGGACCGATCCCGCTGGTGCACGCCGCCCCCTCGGGGGCGATCCTCGGCCACGACCTGGAAGGCATGACGATGGTGCGGCCCGGCATCATCGCCTACGGCTACTACCCCGACCCCACCTCCCCGCACACCATCGAACTGCAGACAGTGATGGGCCTGACCAGCCGGATCAGTTTCCTCAAGCAGGTGGAGGCCGGACAGAGCGTCGGCTACGGCCGCACCTGGACCGCGGGGGAGAGCTCGTGGATCGCGACCATCCCCGTGGGCTACGCCGACGGCTACAGCCGCAGCAATTCCAATGTGGGCCATGCCCTGGTCGGCGGGCGTCGCTGCCCGGTGGCGGGGCGGGTCTGCATGGACCAGACGATGATCGACCTGGGGCCCGAGCTGGGCGACGTGCAGGTGGGCAACCCCGTCGTGCTGATGGGGCGCCAAGGACAGGAACAGATCACCGCCGACGACCTCGCCTCGATCATGGGCACCATCAGCTATGAGGTGCTGTGCCGGATCTCGCCGCGCGTGACGCGGGTCTACCTCGAGGGCTGAGCCCGAGTCCGCTCAGCGGCGACGGGTCACGAACTGCTTGCGCGCGAAGCTGCCGGTGCCCCAGGTGGCCCAGCCATCGGTGCCTGCACCGATCGCGCCACCCACGCCGGGGATCTTCTTGCCCGCCAGCAGGGAGACGCGCTTGCCACCCACCTGCCCCATCAGGGTGCCCAGCACCTTCTCGGCGATGGTGGAGTCCAGGGCCGGGTCGTGCACCGGGGCGGTCGCGATCGCCAGCGCCGAGCTGGGCAGCTCCTGGCGCTGGACGGCCTCCTGGGCGAGGTTCTCGCCGAGCAGGCACATCAGGATCGCGCTGCGCACCCGAGGGTCCTCGATGTCATAGCCGCGCAGGTGGGCGATGGCCGCCACCATGCGGCACTGGACGATTGCCACGCCGGTCACATTGGCGGGGATGCTCACCGCCAGCGTCGCCAGGCCGCCAAGGTTGGTCACGAAGCCCTGCGCGCCTGCCATGGCGACGTGCTGCTTGACGATCATGTTGACAGCCGGCTCCACCGCGCCCTGCTTCTGCAGCGCGGCGGCCGCCGTCGCCTTCGCACCGGGGATGCGGCCGGCGCCGTCGATGGCAAGGTCGAGTGCCTTGCGCAGCACCATCGCCGAGGCGCCCGGCGCCAACTGCGGAGCCTGCGCCAGAAGCTGCTTGCCGAAGTCCTTCGCCGTCGCCATCTCGTCCTCCTGCGGTCGTGGATCGTGCACTCCACCGTAGTGGAGGCCCGCCGCGGAACGGGGGCATGCCTGCCCTGAACCCTCCCTCATTCGCCGTCGGCGCAAGGGCCACCATGTGGTCCTGCCGTCGCGCCGGCAGGGGTGGGAGCACGATGGGGACCATCCGAGCAGGAGGAGCACCCCATGGGAACCCAGACACCCGAAACCCCGGCTGGCAGCGCGCAGACCGCAACCCTCGTCGTCGACGGCGTCAGCCACGAACTCCCATTGGTCACCGGCACCATGGGGGAACAGGCCATCGACATCAGCCGCCTGCGCGCCACCACCGGCCTGGTGACCCTCGACGAGGCCTTCGGCAACACCGCCAGCTGTCGCTCCGCGATCACCTACATCGACGGTGAGCAGGGGATCCTGCGCTACCGGGGCATTCCCATCGAGGAGCTGGCCCGCAACGGGTCGTCCTTCGTCGAGACGGCCTGGCTGGTGATCTTCGGCCAGCTCCCCACGCAGGCCGAGCGCGACCGCTTCTCCGAGCTGCTCACCGAGTCCTCCGCCCTGCACAACGACATGGGCAAGCACTTCGACGCATTCCCCGAGAGCGGCCACCCGATGGCCATCATGAACGCGATGATCAACGCGATGAGCACCCACACCAGGCCGCGCATCAATGACGAGGAGAGCTTCCTGGTCGCGGCCGCGCACCTGCTCAGCAAGGTGCGCACCATCGCGGCGGCCTCCTACAAGTCCCACAAGGGCGAGCCGATCATCTACCCGCGCCGCGACCTCAAGTACGTCGAGAACCTGCTGCACATGATGTTCTCGCTGCCCTACGACGACTACGAGCCGGTGCCCGAGGTGGCCCGCGCGCTCAACCTGTTCTTCACGCTGCACGCCGACCACGAGCAGAACTGCTCCACCTCGACCGTGCGCATGGTCGCGAGCTCCGACGCCAACCTCTACACGGCCTGCTCGGCGGGCGTCGCCGCCCTGTGGGGGCCGCTGCACGGCGGCGCCAACATGGCCACCGTGCAGATGCTGCAACGCCTGCACGACGAGGGCACCAGCGCCGCAGACCTGGTGGCCCAGGTGAAGGACCGCAGTTCCGGGGTGCGCCTGATGGGCTTCGGGCACCGCGTCTACCGCAACCGCGACCCTCGCTCCGTGATCCTCAAGGAGGCCGTCGACGACCTGCTGTGCGCACTCGACATCGACGACCCGCTGCTCGAGATCGCGCTGGAGCTGGAGGACGTGGCCCTGCACGACGACTACTTCGTGGAGCGAAAGCTCTACCCCAACGTCGACTTCTACTCCGGCATCCTGTTGCGAGCCATCGGCATCCCGCTCAACATGTTCACCGTGATGTTCGCGATCGGGCGGATGCCCGGCTGGATCGCGAACTGGCGTGAGGTGAACATGGACCCGTCCGGCCGCATCCAACGACCGCGGCAGGTCTACACCGGCCCTGAGCTCGTGGAGTGGGTGCCCCGCGAGCTGCGCTGAGTCCGTTGGTCGTGCTGGGTTCGTGGGCCGGGCTGGGTTCGTTGGTCGTCATCGGCGCACAGTGTCGGCGGCGGGTGCAACAGTAGGGATGTGCTTGCCCATGTCTTCGGCCCTTGGACCCAGTGGCCGGAACAGGACCTGGTGGCCTTCACGACCAACTTCGACGAGGACCTGGCCGTCGCCGCCTACTGTTCCGGCCTGTTCCCCATGCCCCTGCCCGAGTCCGGCTTCGACGAGATGGGCTGGTGGTCACCGGTCGAGCGCGGCATCCTGCCGCTGCAGCAGTTGCGCATCACCCGCAGCCTGCGCAAGAACCTGCGCCGCCAGGTGACCACTGTCGACGCCTGCTTCGAGCAGGTGCTGGCACGCTGCTCCGACCCCTCACGGCCCGACGGCTGGATCGACGACGACATCCGCGAGGTCTACACCGGGCTGCACCGGCGCGGCCTGGCACACTCGGTGGAGACCTGGGACGACGAGGGCCGCCTGGTCGGGGGGCTCTACGGCGTCTGCCTGGGAGGGCTCTTCGCGGGCGAGTCGATGTTCCACGACCTCGAGCACGGGCGCGACGCCTCCAAGACCGCGTTGGTGCGGCTGGTCAGCTGCCTGCTCGACGACGGCGCCGAACGGCTGCTCGACGTGCAGTGGCGCACCGACCACCTGGCCAGCCTCGGCGTGGTGGAGGTGGACCGGGTCAGCTACCTCAGCCGGCTGGACTCGGCCCTGGAGCTGCCGCCACCGGACTGGGGCGATGCGTCGAACCACGACCCGCTGACCGGGGATGCGCTGCTGTCCCTGCACGCCGAACGGTTGGCCGCGGCCCGGGCGCTGGCGGTCGAGCAGGAGGCAGAGGAGCTGGACGTGATCGAGGAGGAGAGTCGTGCCTGAACTTCCCGAGGTGGAGGCCCTGCGTGGCTTCCTGGACGAGCGGCTGC
>NZ_JBHWOO010000124.1:0-9981 GCF_043424415.1 Luteococcus sp.
GAAGTTCGCCTCCACCCTCGACGAGCAGTGGGACAAGGTCGTCTCCCGCCTGCAGCGCACCCAGTAAGGAGACGTCGATGTCCACCATCGCACCCGACACCCCGGACATGACCGCCGAGCGCGGCCGTCGCCGGATCGAACCCGCCTATCTGGCGATGCTGATCCCCGCCTTCCTGCTCTTCACCGGCCTGCTCATGGTGCCCTTCCTGACCGGCCTGTTCTACACCTTCACCAATTTCAAGGGCTACGGCGACTGGCACATGATCGGGCTGAGCAACTACATCAGCCTGTTCAAGGACAACATCATCTGGGAGTCCTACCTGTTCACGTTCAAGTACGCCATTGCCGCGACGATCCTGATCAACGTCATCGCCCTGGCGCTGGCGCTGCTGCTCAACGAGAAGATCAAGGGGCAGACCTTCTGGCGTGGCCTGTTCTTCCTGCCGAACATCCTCCCCGTGCTGATCGTCAGCTACATCTTCGGCTACTTGTTCACCAACAACCTGCCGTTGATCGGCGAGAAGCTCGGCATCGAGGTGCTGTCCACCTCCCTGCTGGCCAACGAGAAGTACGCCTGGGTGGCGATCGTCTTCGTCGGCGTCTGGCAGGCCGTTGCCTACAACACGATCATCTACCTGTCCGGCCTGCAGACCATCGACAGCTCCGTCTACGAGGCCTCCTCCATCGACGGTGCCAGCGGCTGGAAGAACCTCCTGCACATCACGCTGCCACTGATCATCCCCTTCATGGGCATCAACATGGTGCTCAGCTTCAAGGGCTCGCTCGGTGTCTTCGACCAGGTCGTCGCCCTGACCGGCGGCGGACCGGGCACCAGCACCCAGTCCATCTCCTACCTCATCTTCAAGAACGGCTTCCAGGGCGGCGAGTACGCCTACCAGACGGCCAACGGCATCATCTACTTCCTGATCGTCGTCTTCCTGTCACTCGCCCAGCTGCGCTTCTTCCAGTCCCAGGAAAGGCTCTGACATGTCCGAACAAGCCATCTCCCAAGTCTCCCAGACAGACGTCGCAAGCCTGGAGCCGCAGGCGCAGCCGCCCATTCGTCGACGACGCAGCAAGTCCGGCCAGGGCACCAACTGGATCGCGACCATCATCCTGGCCCTGCTGGCGCTGACCATCCTCGTGCCCCTGTGGTTCGCGCTGGTCACCGCCTTCAAGACCCCCACCGAACTGGCGGAGTCGGGCTTCGGACTGCCCGGCAGGTGGAGCCTGGACAATTTCAAGCAGGCCTGGGAACTGACCGAATTCCCCAAGCGCTTCTGGACCTCCCTGGTCATCACCATCGGCGCGGTGACCCTGACCCTGCTGACCAACTCGATGGTGGCCTATGCCATTGCCCGCAACCTGGACCGCAAATGGGTCAAGGCCCTGTACTACTACTTCGTGATCGCGCTGTTCGTGCCCTTCCCCATCATCATGCTGCCGGTGGTGCGGGAGACGGCGCTGCTGCACCTGGACAACGAGGTGGGCCTGATCCTGCTGTACGCGGTCTATGGGCTGGCCTTCAACATCCTGCTCTACACCAGCTACATCAAGTCCGTGCCGATGGAGCTCGAGGAGTCAGCCTCCCTGGAGGGCGCCTCGCGCTGGGGGATCTTCTGGAAGATCATCTTCCCGCTGCTCACCCCGATGAACGCGACGGTGGGCATCCTCACCTGCCTGTGGGCGTGGAATGACTTCCTGCTGCCCCTGGTGATCCTGACGGATCCTGACAAGCAGACGTTGCCGCTGGCGCAGTACGTCTTCCAGGGCCAGTTCAACACCAACTACACCGTGGCCTTCGCCTCCTACCTGATGGCGATCGCCCCGATGGTGCTGGTCTACATGATCGCCCAGCGCTGGGTGATCTCCGGGATCATGCGCGGCTCGCAGAAGTAACCAACCTGCGCAGCTCCTCCCCCACCAGCTCCGGGCCGGCCATCATCACGTTGTGGCCGGCCCGGGGCACGACCACGCGGCGGCACCCGGGCAATTCATGAGCGATGGCATCCGATGCCTCGGGCGGGACGACCAGGTCCCAACTGCCGTTGAGCACCAGGCTCGGGAGACCGCGATAGGCGGCCAGCGCCTGTGTCCGACGGTGGCTCGACAGGGCGGGCAGGAAGGCCGTCATCGTGGCGAAGCCGGCGTCGGCGCCCATCTGGCCGGTCAGCCGCACGTCGTCCCAGCTGGTCCCCAGACCGCAACAACTGGCCCACATCACCGGCGCTTCCAGCGGCAGCCCGATCCGCCGCAGCCGCAGCATCGCCTCCTGGTGCCGGGCGAAGGCACCGAAGACGGGCAGAGCCACCGTCTGCACCAGGTGCGCGGCGCGGCGCACTCCCAGGAAGCCCAGGCCCTCCCCCGTCGCGGAGGTTGCGACGAGACCGACGCCCCGCACACGGTCCCGGACCAGATCTGGATGTCGGTCGGCCAGGGCCATCAGCGCCATCCCACCCATCGAGTGCCCCACCAGCACCACCGGACCCGGGCAGTGGTCGCGGACCAGTTCGGCGAGGTCATCGGCGATCCGGTCGATGGTGCAGCTCGACGCGTCGTCGGGCCGCTGGGAGCGCCCATGCCCCCGCAGGTCCCAGACCAGCACGCGCGTGCCCTGTGCCACGAGGAAGTCCAGCTGGGCGTGCCAGCAGCCGCTGGCCTGCGCGTAGCCGTGGGTGAGCACCACCGTCGCAGGCGCCGAATCCGGCCCCTCGGTCCGACACCGCAGCCGGATGCCGTCGTCGGTCTCGTGCCAGAACTCACCCATACCCTCAGGCCCCCAGCAGGGCCAGCGGCACCACGGCAACGCCATCGCTTCGCCGGTACGCATGGGTTCCGGTGGTCACGACCACCAGGTCCACCACCTGCTCCGGCATCCGGTCACGGAGCCACAGCAGATGCCGGACATCGGAGTCCTCCACCGACGCCGCGAGCTTCACCTCGATGGCGAGCACTCTTCCGTCATCTGCCTCGACGATGAGGTCCACTTCACGCTCACCCGCCTTGGTGCGCAGGTGGCTGACAGTCGCCTCGGCGGCCTGAGCCATCACGCGAACCCCCAAGGTCACCAGGGATTCGAAGAGTGGACCGAACATCGCGGCTCCGCGGGGAGCCAGGAGGCTGGCTTCGCCCAGACCGAGCAGGCGCGCCGCAAGGGCGGGATCGGCCAGCTGGTGCTTGGGCGCTTGCCGCAGTTGGCTCATGGGACTCCGGCTGGGCAGCCACCCCGGGACGGGATCCAGGAGGAAGAGCTGGGACAGGTGTTCCCGGTAGGCGATGGTCGCCGTCTTGGAGGGTTGCTCACCGTCGCCTGCCGTCGTCGAGTCCAACAGCCGCGAGTAGGCGGTGGTGGTCGACGACGCGGCGGCATACGCCCTCAACCATCGACGCAGTGTCTCGGGTCGGCGCACCTCCCGGCCCAGGTCTGGTAGGTCCCGATCAATCACACGCGCAAGGTAGGCGTCGAGGAAGGCGCGCCGCAGACGCGGCGCGAGGTCGAGTGCCCCTGGAAAGCCACTGCCGACGATCGCCTTGCCATAGTCGGACAGTGACATCTGCGACTGTCCTCCCACCTGATCCGCCGTCCCCGCAAGTAGGCGCGACAGCGAAACGGACGGCTCCACCATTCCTCGCTCGTGCAGCCCCATGGGGCGCATTCGCAGGGAGAGAATTCGTGCCGCACCGCTGTGTGTGCCCGCGGCCGAGACCGGAGTAGCAGAGCCGGTCAGGAGGAATCTGCCCGGCACGGCGCCACGATCCACGCTGCGCCGGACAGAGTCCCAGACCTGCGGTAGCCGCTGCCACTCGTCGATGAGGACGGTTCCCTGCGTGGCGATCCCATCCAGACCGAAGTCCGCCTCGAGTCTTTGGCGCTGCGCAGGATCATCCATGATCCAGACCTCTGCAGAGCGGCGCTCTGCCGTTCCGGTCTTCCCCACGCCCTTGGGTCCGTCCAGTGCGATCGCCGGCGCGCCCGGCATCAGTTCGTCCAGCTCCAGGTCAACAGTTCGAGGCAAGTAGGACATGTTCCCCAGACTACCTTTTGTCCGGTTCCCAGACTACTTTTTGGCACTGTCCCAGAATACTTTTTGTCCGTCTCCCAGAGTACTTTTTGTCCGCCACCAGGCCGACTGGGCCTCGCGGCTAAGCTTGCCCGCATGACTCCAGTGGAGCACGAGATCGACACCCTTGCGGCCTTCGATGCGCACCTTGACCGGGGCCTGTACCTGGACCGGTGCGTGGTGCAGTCGGTGGACCTCACGGAGCGCTCCGAGCTGCTCAAGCGCACGTCGGTGGCGGGGGCCATCTTCTTGGGCTGCATCCTGCGGCCCGGGCTCGACGAGTCGCTGCGCAGCCGCGGTGCGCTGGTCTTCCCCCGCCTGCCGGAGCTGCCCTTCAACCCCTACCGGCCGCGCCTGTACGAGGCACCGGACCTGTTCGACAGCGTGATCGCCGGGCAGGAGTACACGGCCAGTCACGACGCCCAGATCTACGCCTGGCATCGCGCACAGGGCGCCCAGCCCAGCCTGGGTGCGACGCTGGCGATGAGCCTGCACGACCACTCGATGAGCGAGTCCCTCGACGACTGGTCCGCCACCCGTCCCGACGAAACCACCATCGGCATCATGGGCGGCCACGCCGCGTCGCGCGGCACCGCAACCTTCCGGGAAGCAGCGGCGCTGGCCGGTGAGCTGACCCGCGGCGGCCGCCTGGTGATGACCGGCGGTGGGCCCGGGGCCATGGAGGCCGCCAACCTCGGCGCCTACCTCGCGGGTGAGCCAGAGGCGCTGGACGAGGCCATCGCGCTGTTGGCAGCGGCCCCGGACTTCCACGAGGACCTCACCGGCTGGGCGCGCGCCATGCTCGAGGTGCGTCGACGGTGGGAGCCCTCAGGCGAGTCCGCCGGGATCCCGACGTGGTTCTACGGGCATGAGCCGCCCAATGGTTTCGCGACGGTGATCGCCAAGTACTTCTCCAATGCCATCCGCGAGGACACCCTGCTGCAGCGCTGCCGTGGCGGGATCGTCTACCTGCAGGGAGCTGCCGGGACGGTGCAGGAGATCTTCCAGGCCGCGACGGGCAACTACTACTCCCCCGAGGGTGCCCCGACGACGCCGATGGTGCTGGTGGGACGGGACTACTGGACCACCAAGCTGCCCGCCTGGCCGCTGCTGGAGGCGCTGGGCCGGGACCGCGCCATGGGCACCCGGCTGCACCTGGTGGACCACGTCGCCGAGGCCGCCGAGGTGCTGCTGGCCGAAAAATAGCCAATCCACGCCGATCTCATTGGGTGTCCCCCTCCCTTGGTCAGCCACCATCAAGTACCCTCCCAACCACCAGATCAAGGAGGGAAAATCATGGAGATCGATGCAGGAAAGCGCTCGATCGCGGAGATCATCACCCAAGGACAGCACATTGTCCCGAGGTATCAACGACAGTATGCCTGGACCGAACAGAATATTCGAGACTTCTGGGCCGACTTGATTCGCAGCCCCAAGTCCCCTCACTTCATGGGAAGTATGGTCTCCTGTGCAGCAGGTGACTCGATCCGCGAACTTGTGGACGGACAGCAGCGATTGACAACTTGCCTAATCGCGTTGGCCGTCACGCGGGATTGCTACCATGAATTCCAGCTACATAATCGTGCAACCGGAGTGGAACAGTATCTCGAGTTTATCGACAAGAACGGAGAGGGTCAGTATAGAATCACCATCAAGAGTGACGCTGAAAATGCAAAACTCAAGTCCGTCATTTCCCGAGCTTCCGACAGAATTGCGACGACTCAAGCGCCGCCCCCCTCACTGCAGCAGGCTGCCTACCGCCTACTGAGTGAAAATCTTCACGAATACATCAGAGCGAAAGGAAACCCCGAGCAGGCCATCGATGAATTTCGAGATGCTCTTTTAGCCGCCCTCGTTGTCTATATCCGCGTCCCAGATCGAAACAACGCCTTCACAATCTTCGAGACACTCAACGACCGGGGAAAGAGCCTAACTCCCATCGACCTCATCAAGAACTTGGTGATTTCAAAAATCCCATCGACGGCACTAGCCGACGATGAAAAGGCTTGGGCGGACTCCATATCCGCTATCGAATCTACGGAATTGGAGGGGCTAACCCCCGACGCGTTCGTGACCTACTTCTGGAACTCCCGAAACCTCAACGACCCAACGGAATCTATTGAGACCAGCCGAGTGCGCCGCTCTGTCGCAGAAGCCCTCTCAGCCCCCGCGGGCATCCCCGAAGACGAACGCAAAGAAGCAGAGGCCCAGCTGGCAAGGGAGCTCATTAGCGAGCTGCGCGAAGCAACTCGAACTCTAGAAGCCCTAGGTGCAACCCTGCAAAGCGGCGGAAGCGCTGAAGGATGGTCCGATTTCCCACGCTACAGGCGTGACAAGTATGAAAAGATATGCGATCCCCTCTATGGGATTCTCGTCACAAAATCCCTCCAACCCATGCCACTACTACTGGCACTATTCAAGAAGTACCACACTGGAACAATCCTCACAAACAAGACACTTGTCGACTTCCTAAAAGTAATCGAACAATTCCAGTTTCGTTGGTCAATCTCGCAGCGCCCATCCACATCTACAAACCGCCGGCTTTTTCGTCGGACATCTCATGCCATCGCTTCAGCCACCAACCGCGCCGAATTAGCGGAGGCCCTTCATGAATTCCACGCACAGGCCCGCTTGATCACGCCCAGTGACAACCAGTTCAGGGACGGCCTCGATAGGCTCGAGTACTCAAATAGTGCCAAAAAGGACGTCCACAGGATTAGGTACATCCTTATGCGCTTGGAACGCCACTGGGGTTCCACCAAATTAGACCTCACAAGACAGCCCTCGATCGAGCATATCGAAGACCAGGGCGGTCGCTCTACCGCAACAAGAAGAAACTTCTGGATTTTCAAGCTGGGAAACCTAACCCTGCTCCCACCCGATATCAATAGCTCGCTACCTAAGGATTTCGCACAGAAGTCTCGGGAGCTGAAGCATTTCGTAAACCCCAGCGACCACGCGTTACACAACGCCATAGAATCATCGACGTGGAACAACTCTGAATATTACAATGCTCGAAGGGAAGCGTTGCTTTCTGACTGCTGTTCCGTATGGAACCGCGAACTCAGAATCGACTAATTTCCTGCTCCGTGTTCTCCTGAGACCTGCCATGTGCACGCTCGCGTTCAGTCCAAGGGTCCGAGGTGAACCAGGAATCTTCAGCCGTGCAGCACCCGGTACAGGGTCAACGCCAGACCGGTGCGGTCGCGCTGCTCCAACTTGCGCAGCAGCGCCGAGACGTGGTTCTTCACCGTCCCCTCCGACAGGTGCATGGCCGCAGCGATCTCGCCATTGGTCGCGCCCCGTGCGACCTGCTCGGCCACCAGCCGTTCAGTGCGGGTCAGCACCGCCAGCGGGTCGGTGCGCTCGGCACCGCGTCCCAGGGCCAGGCGGGCCACCCGCGGGTCGATCACCAGCCCGCCAGCGGCGACTTCGGCGATGGGCTCGGCGAACCGGGTGGTGGAGACGTCCTTGAGCAGGAATCCCGCCGCGCCGGCCGCCATGGCACCGGTCATGATGTCCTCGTCGTCGAAGGTGGTCAGCACCACCGCGGGCAGGCCGGGATGCCGGGCCGTGAGCTGCCGGACCAGCTCGACCCCGTCCATCCCGGGCATCCGGGCGTCAGTGAGCACCACGTCCACCTCGGTGCTGGGCAGCACCGCCAGCGCCTCGTGGCCGTCGGCTGCCTCGGCGACGACCTCCAGGCCGTCCTTGGTCTCCAGCAGCAGGCGAAGTCCTCGCCGCAGCAGTTGCTGGTCGTCGACGAGCAGGATCCTGGTCACTTCTCCTCCTGGGTGGGAATGGTTCCGGTGATCTCGACGCCCTGCTGCGTGCCGCGCGCCTCGAAGCTGCCACCGAGCGTCGGGGCGCGTTCGGCCAGCGATCGCAGCCCGAAACCGGGGGCCAGGTCTGCCACCGCTCCCCCGTCGTCGGCCAGCACCAGGCGCAGGGCCTCAGGCTGCCAGTCGACGAGCAGGTCGACGTGAGTGACCGAGGAGTGACGCACCACATTGGTGAGGCCTTCCTGCACCAGGCGCAGCGCGAACAGCGAGCTGGCGCGGTCGAGTTCTCGCTCCCGGCCGCGATGGGTCAGGCGCACGTCGAGTCCGGTACCGCGGAAGGAGCGGGCGATCGCCTCGAAGGCGGCATTGCCCGTGACCAACTCCTCCCGTGGAAGGTTGAGTGCCCGCACCCAACGCCGCATGTGGGCCAGGGCCTCGGCGGCGGTCTCGCGTGCGGTCTGCACCTCGGCGAAGGCCCGCCCGGGATCCTTGTCCCGCATCCGTTTCGCGAACTCCAGGCTGAGCACCACCAGGGTGAGCTGGTGGCCCAGCCCGTCGTGCAGCTCTCGGGCCGAACGCGACCGCTCGTCGACGAGCATCAGCTCCTGTTCCGTGACGGCAGCACGACGCACCTCGTCGAGCAGTTCGGCATTGCGCCGACGTTCCTGGTCCAGTTCACGCAGGAGCTGCCCCAGCAGCACGCCCAGCGACAGCATCAAGGTGACGGCGAGCAGCTGGACCCCGGCCACGCCCCACCCGCCGAGGTTGTCCGAGGCATAGGTCGTCAGCTCGATCAGGCAGACCATCACGGCCAGCCCCAGCAGGCCCCAGGCCGTGCCGAGGGTGTAACCCAGCAGTCCCACGCCGAGAATCAGGATCAGGACGGTCGAGCCACCCCCGTCCAGTCCCGTGCTCGCGAAGCTGGCCAGGAAGAGGACCACCACCCACCCACGCCCATGGCCCGTCCGCCAGGCGAACCACCCCAGAATCACCAGCGCTTCCCAACAGGGCGACCACCATCAGCACCGCCGGGCTGTGTGACCAGGAGAGCAGGGCAGCCATCGCCTGCAGCCCAGCCAGCAGGCACACCCGGAGACCGACCAGGAGCTCGACCTGACGCGACGTCACCCCCTCAGCCTAGGGCGGGGCGGGCATGACAGACCCGTGACCACGGTCATGGTTCTGTGCGACGAAGTGGCGACCGTGGGCACCTGTTTCGCCACCTGGCCAGGAGTTGGCTGGTGCCATGACCACGAACCAGCACCGCATTCGCGCCCGGCTCCCCTTCTGGGCCTGCACCCTGATCGCCGTCGTCCTGATGTTCGCCAACTACATCGGTCTGGTCCCGCTGCAGTTCGCTGCCAAGGCCGTGCAACCCGATCCGACACCGGGCCAGGACCGTGTCGTCAACATCCTGGCCTGCCTCATGACACTCGCCACGTCCCTCGTACTGGTCGCACTCGCCAGCCGATGGGTGCTGGGGAGGCGTCTGGGAGAGGTCGGCTGGCGAGTCAGCCGGGACAGCTGGTGGCTCTTCGGTCTGGGCTGGGCTGCGGCCGCGGCCGTGGGTCTGGGCGCCCAGGCGCTGGCCTGCGTCCCTGGCCTGCCGATCGAGACCTTCTCCACCGCGTCCGAGCGCGCCGGCATGACCGGCTCCGTGCTCGCCCTGGTGCTGCTCGCCAAGGTGGCCCAGGCCATTGCACTGCAGGGCATCCCCGAGGAACTGGTGTGGCGTGGCTGGCTGATGAACTGCCTGCAGGACCGCCCTCGCCTGGCGCTGGTGGTCTCAGCCGTCGTCTTCGGCGCCCTCCACGTCGTGTCCAACGGGGGAATGCACGGCATCGAGGCCATCACCTATCCCCTGCAGGCGATGGCCTTCGCCTTCCTCGCTGGCGCCTTGGCGTTGCGGATGCGCCCGCTGTGGTGCGCCATCGGCGTCCATGCCGGACTGCAACCTCACCAACCTCGCACTGGGCTTCGCCCCGCGGAATGCCGATGGTTCGCTCGTGTAGGTCACCCAGGCGGCCGGGTACGTCACGCTCGGATTGCTTGTCCTGCGCGGGTGGCAGGGTGACCGCGTGGTCTACGACAGGTGAATCCTTTCGGGGAAGACGATGGTGGCCGGCACCCCCTGCGGA
>NZ_JBHWOO010000125.1:0-23989 GCF_043424415.1 Luteococcus sp.
GACAAATGCGTGGGTTTCCGAAGAAACCCACGCACTGTGTGCTGGTCGGGGTGACAGGATTTGAACCTGCGACCTCGTCGTCCCGAACGACGCGCGCTACCAAGCTGCGCCACACCCCGGCACTTGTCTGGCCCGAAGGCCGTGGACCACTCTATACCCACTGAGGAGTGAAGGCCAATCCCCGTGCAGCAAGGACCAGTGCCGGTTACGGTGCCCCTCAGCGGGCGACGAGCGTCAGCAGCGTGGCCTCGGGGCGGCAGGCGATCCGGTAGGGCGCGAAGGGCGACGAACCCAGCCCGGCCGAGACGTGCAGCCAGCTGGTGTGGGGTTCCCCGTCGGGTCCGGCGGCGGTGTGCGTGCTGAGTCCCTTGACCCGCTCGGTGTCCAGGTCGCAGTTGGTCACCAGCGCCCCCTTGAAGGGCAGGCAGACCTGTCCGCCATGGGTGTGGCCGGCGAAGACCAGGTCCATGCCGTCGGCGGTCATCGCGTCGAGCAGGCGCAGGTAGGGGGCGTGGGTGACGGCGACGTTCAGGTCCACCCCATCCTCGGCCGGCCCGGCCACCAGCGAGTAGTCGTCCTTGCCCAGGTGTGCGTCGTCGGTGCCGCGGAAGGCGATGCGTCGCCCCGCCACCTCGAGGGTGGCGCGGTGGTGGTTCAGGTCGGCCCAGCCGCGGCTGGTCATCGCGGCCCGCAGGTCCTCGTAGGGCAGCTCGGCGGTGGTGTGCTTCTTCACGTTCGACGGCCCGGCCAGGTACTGCGCCGGGTTCTTGAACTTCGGCATCCGGTAGTCATTGGAGCCGAAGACGAAGACGCCGGGCACGTCGAGTAGACCGCCCCAGGCCTCCAGCAGGGGCGCGATGGCCTCGGGGGAGCAGAAGTTGTCGCCGGTGTTGACCACCAGGTCGGGCTGCAGCTCCTGCAGGGCGCTGATCCAGGCCAGCTTGCCCTTCTGGCGCGGTAGCAGGTGGATGTCGCTGAGGTGCAGCACCCGGATCGGCTCCTGCCCCTCGGGCAGCACCGGAACGTTCACATGGTTGAGCGTGAACTGCTGCGCCTCCCACAGGCCATAGCCCAGGGTGGCGGCGCCGGTCGCGACGGTGGCGGCGGCAAGGCGTGTCGGTGGGCGCATCAGTTGCTCTTCGTGGCGGTGGGTTTGCTGGTGGGCTTCTTGGTCACCTTGATGGTGGTGGTCTTCTTGGCCGTGGGCTTGCTGGTGGCCTTCTTGCTGGTCTTGCTGGTCTTGCTGGCCGTCGGCTTGCTCGTCGCCTTCTTGCTCGTCGCCTTCTTGGTGGGCTCCGAGGTGGCCTTCTTGCTCGGCTTCGGCTTCGGCTGGGGGCGGGGACCGTTGGAGATCACGAAGGTGATCGGACGGTTCACCGACCGGATGCCGCTGCTGGGGTAGGAGTACAGGTAGGTGCCCTCGCGGTAGCCGCTGTACTCGTAGGCGATCTCGGTGGAGAAGCCGGCTGCTTCCACCTTGGCCATCGCGTCCTTCATGCTCAGGCCCTTGGTGTCGGGGATCGTGGCCTTCTTGCCCTCGATCACCTCACCGCTCGGCTTGTGGAACTTCGTGCGGGGCTGGCCCTCGAGGGCTGCCCTCATCGACGCGCGCCAGATCTTGCCTGCGTCACCGGAGCCCGAGCCCGACAGGACGTGGCATCTGCCGCCGTAGTCGGTGCCGTGGACGCAACGGCCGGTGATGGAGCGGCTCTTGCGTCCCTTGTACTGGTCCGACTGCTTGTCGGCGGCGATCATCGAGACACCGGCCATGTCGGGGGTGTAGCCGGCCAGCCACACCGCCTCGGCCGAGTCGGTGGTGCCGGTCTTGGCGGCCTGGTCACGGCCGTCGCCCAGGTTGGCGGGGCGGGCGGTGCCGCTCTCGATGGTCCTCTGCAGGATCTGGCTGACCCGATCCGCGACGCGGGGGTCGATCGTCTGCTTGCAGTTGGCCGAGGGGACGGGGGCCTTCTTGCCGGCCTTGGTGGTCACCGACTTGATGATGATCGGATCACACCGCACGCCACGGTTGGCGAAGGTGGCATAGGCCTGGGCCATCGACATCGGGGTCACCTCGACCGGTCCGAGGGTGAAGGAGACCACCTTGTCGAAGCCCTTCACGCCACCGCTGCCGGGTACCTCGTCCTTGAGCAGGTCCTTGCCATCGGCGCGCTCCACGCCCGCCGCCTGGGCCATCTTGACCACGTCACAGTTGCCGACGGCACGCTGCAGCTGCACGAAGTAGGTGTTGATCGACCGCATCGTGGCCTGGGTCATGTCGAAGTTGCCCGAGCCGGTGGAGTTCTTCGGGCGGTAGGCCGGCGCGGGGAATGGGCCTTCGCAGGAGCGGAAGGTCTGGCCCGTGAAGTCCATCGGCGAGGGGGAGTTGTAACGACGATCGGCCGAGATGCCCTTGTTCAGGGCCGCCGCGACCGTGAAGACCTTGAAGGTCGATCCGGCCTGGTAGCCCTCCGCGCCACCCAGGTTGCGGTTGACCGAGTAGTTGAACCAGGTCTCGCCGTCCTTGTTGCCCAGCTTGGTGCGGTTCTGCGCCATGGCGACGATCAGCCCGGTCTTGGGCTGGATCAGCACCGAGGTGGAGATGAAGGGGTCGGTGGGCGCGACCACGCGGGCCACGGCCTTCTCGGCGGAGCGCTGGGCCTTCGGGTCGATCAGCGTCTGGATCGTCAGGCCGCCGCGCTGCAAGGTGTTGAGCCGCTCGTCGGAATCCTTGCCGAGCGACTTGAACTGGTCGCTGAGCAGCACGCTGCGCACGTACCAGCACAACGTCTGGAAGGGGGAGTCGGTGCAGTCATTCTTCGGCTTCTGCACCTTCGACTTGTCGAAGCCGGTCTTCTTCGCGGCCTCGGCCTCGGCCGGGGTGATCTTCCCCAGCTGCACCATCCGGTTCAGCACCGTGTCACGGCGCTTCAGCGCCAGCGTCTCGTTGTTGATCGGATCGGTGGCGGCCGGATTCTGCACCATGCCGGCCAGCAGGGCCGCCTGGGGCAGGGTGAGCTTGTCGGCGCTGGTACCGAAGTAGAGGCGCGAGGCGGCCTCCACGCCGTAGGCGCCGGCACCGTAGTAGGCGATGTTGAGGTAACGCTCCAGGATCTGGTCCTTGGTGAGCTTCTTCTCCACGGCGACGGCATAGCGCAGCTCGCGCACCTTGCGGGTCAGCGTCTGCTCGGTCGCCTTGGCCGCGGCCTCTTCGTCATTGTTGTACTTGGCGGTCTCCACCTGCACCTGCTTGACGTACTGCTGGGTCAGCGTCGACCCGCCCTGGGTGGAACCCGAGGCAGAGCGCAGGGCGGCGCGGGCGGTGCCGCGGAAGTCGATGGCGCCGTGCTCGTAGAAGCGGTCGTCCTCAATGGCGATCTGGGCCGTCTGCATCATCGGCGCGATCTTGTCCAGCGGCACGTAGACGCGGTTCTCGTTGTAGAACTCGGCCAGCACGCTGCCGTCGCTCATCAGCACCTTGGAGCGCTCGGACTGGGGGCCGATCTCGAGCTCGGCGGGCAATGACTCCAACGAGTTGGCGCTGGCCTTCACCACGGAGCCGCCCAGCCACGCATAGGGCAGGATCAACCCGGCGACCAGCAGGCCACAGATCACACTGAGCGCGGCGAACCATCCAAGGTGGTAGGCATTGCTGCCCGGCTTGCGTGGAGTCATGATTCCTAGACTACGTGAGGTCGTGCCGTCTGCTGATGAGCGCACTGCCTGCTGGCGCAGGAAAACCAAGCTCTGTCATCCGGCTTTGCCCTGCATCCAAGGAAAGCAGCCCATGTCCGAGGGCTGGATGCTGTTGTCAGGCGGCGCGTCAGACGCTAGTTTCGGGGGCACTGCCAGGGGTATTCCCTGATGGTTCTTCCTCGCGTCGAAGGGAGTGAGGTCAATGTCGACCCACGAGGTGGACGACTGGACGCTGCTCGCCCGGTGTCGCGGCATGGAGGATGCCCTCTTCCCTGACAGCAGGGACCAGAAGCGCATCCGCGATATCTGCCATGACTGCCCCGTGCGCGTCGACTGCCTCGCCGAGGCCCTCGACAACAGGATCGAATGGGGTGTGTGGGGCGGCCTCACCGAGCGGGAGCGCCGCGCCCTGCTGCGCCAGCGGCCCGACGTGAAGAACTGGCAGACCGTGCTGGAGAAGAATGAGTCCAGCTCCCGCAAGGAGGCAGAGCGCCGCCGCCGCTAGGTGCACCTGCTCGGCGCCGAGCAGGTCCCGCCGGTGGCCGACACTGTCTGAACCAGTTTCCTCCTGAATGGGCACAGGGCCGCACCGTCGATGACGGTACGGCCCCGGCCACGATGGCCCTTGGTGTGCTCAGGCGGTTTCGCAGACCAGTTCCACCTCGACGCAGGCGTCGATCGGCAGGCTGGCCACGCCGACGGCGCTACGCACGTGGACGCCCTGCTCGCCGAAGACCTCACCGAAGAGCTCCGAGGCGCCATTGGCCACCCCCGGCTGCCCGGTGAAGTCGGGCGCGGAGGCGACGAAGACTGTGATCTTGCAGATGCGGGTGATGGCGTCGACGCCCCCCGCAACCTGGGCCGCGGCCGCGAGCGCATTGAGTGCCGCGATGCGGGCCTGCGCCTTGGCCATCTCGGGCGTCACCTCGGCACCCACCTTGCCGGTGAGCTCGAGCTTGCCGTCGATCAGCGGCAGCTGCCCGGAGGTCCACACCTGGGTGCCGACCTTCGCGGCGGGCGTGTAGGCGGCCAGCGGCGTGGCCACGGGCGGCAGGACGATCCCCAGCTCGTCGAGCTTCTCGCTGGTTCTCATCACTTCTCCTCGGGCAGCGGGCGCTTGAAGTAGCCGACCAGCGTGTCCGGGTTCTGGCCGGGCACGAGCTGGACGAGCTCCCAGCCGTCCGCTCCGAAGTTGTTCAGGATCTGCTGGCTGACATGGCTCAGCACGGGGGCCGTGAAGTATTCCCACTTGGTCATGCGGCAAGCCTAGTCGCCAGCCCGTCCTCGTGCGGGCCCGGCACCTGCCTCCACGTCCCACTTCCCGAGGGGGGCCTCAGTCGGTGCGGGCGCGCAAACGGGCGATGTCGCGCAGCACCACGGTACGACCGCTCATCAGGATCCACTTGCGGGCCGCGAAGTCGGTGAGCACCTTGTTGACCGTCTCGCGGCTGGCACCGACCATCTGCGCCAGTTCTGCCTGGGTCAGGTCGTGGTCCACCTCGATGCCATGCTCGGTGGGCACGCCGAAGCGATCGCCCAGGGTGAGCAGCAGGTTCGCCATCCGGCCCGGCACGTCGCTGAGCACCAGGTCGGAGATCCGGTCATTGGACACCCGTACCCGGTGGGCCATCTGGTGCATCATGGCAGCGGCGACATCGTGGTTGGTCTCGATCAGGTCCAGCACCGGCTGGCGCTCCAGGTGCAGCAGACTGCAGTCGAGCATCGCGGTGGAGGTGGTCGAGCGCTGCCCGCCGTCAAGCACCGAGAGCTCGCCGAAGATCTCCCCGGGGCCGATCAGCGAGAGCAGTGACTCGCGCGGCGCGGGAATCGTGGGCCGGCCGCGACGGTTCACCGCCACATGCGGCTGGGGCTGGCGCGAGGGGCGGGTCAGCTTCACCTTGCCGGTGATCAGCACGTACAGGCCGGTGGCCTCGTCGCCACTGCGGAAGAGCACCTCGCCGCGAGTCAGCGTGATGGGACGCACGGCCCGTTCCAGCGCTTGACGGGACTGCGTCTCCAGACGCTGGAAGAGCGGTAGCCGAGCAAGGATGTCTTCGTGCATGTCGTCCTCTCTCGCCGACGAATCCTGTGCATTCATGCTAGTGACGCCCCCAATGGCATATGGCAGAGGTCAAAGCATCTCAGTTGCTGAAGTCCCAGTCGAATCGGGGGTCATCATGCCGCGCCGGGGCACGCCGGGCTGGGCCACAGGCCGTGCTGGGTAGGCTGGCCGGGTGGGAGCATCCAGGAGGACGACGGCACCGGCCGAGGGCCTTGAGGCGCTGCAGGAGCGGGCCCAGCAGATGAACCGCCTGCTGGCCGAGTGCTACCCACAGGCCCGCTGCGAGCTCGACTTCACCGACCCCTTCCAGCTGCTGGTGGCCACGGTGCTCTCGGCCCAGAGCACCGACAAGCGGGTCAACAGCATCACCCCGGCCCTGTTCGCACGTTTCCCCGATGCCGTCGCGATGGCCGCAGCCGACCGCGAGGAGGTGGAGCAGATCATCCGCCCCACCGGCTTCTTCCGCGCCAAGACCGATTCGCTGCTGGCGCTGTCGGCACGGATCGTCGACCAGTACGACGGCCAGGTGCCCAGTACCCTCGACGAGCTGGTCACCCTTCCCGGGGTCGGCCGCAAGACCGCCAATGTGGTGCTCGGCAATGCCTTTGGTATTCCCGGCATCACGCCCGACACCCATTTCCTGCGGGTCACGCGACGCATGGGCTGGACCACCGCCACCCGCCCCGACCCGGTGGAGCGTGAGGTCGGCGAGCTCTTCGAGCCTGCCGACTGGGTGCAGCTGTGCCACAACGTCATCTGGCACGGGCGTCGCCGCTGCCATGCCCGTCGCCCCGCTTGCGGGGCCTGCCCCGTCGCCACGCTGTGCCCCGCCTTCGGTGAGGGCGAGACCGATCCCGTGATTGCCGCCACGCTCGTGAGGGAGCCCCGAGGATGACCCGTCGACAGCCCGCCCACCGCCCGCTCGCGGTGGCAACCGCCGCCCTGACCCTGCTCGCCGGGGGGTGTACGGCCACGCCGGAGCCCTCTGTGCCGCAGGTCACCGTCGGGGGCACGCCCGACAGCCAGCGCTCCTTGGCGCCCGACGAGGTGCTGGGAGCGCGCCAGCAGGCCGGCATCGAGGCGTGCCCCGCCAGCGACCTGGACGCGAAGGCCGTCGAGGGCGGCCTGCCCGCGCTCACGCTCGACTGCCTCGGTGGTGACACCAGGGTGAACCTGGCCGGGCTGCCCACCGGCAGGCCCCGCGTGGTGAACCTGTGGGCCCAGTGGTGCCAGCCGTGCGAGAAGGAAGCTCCCGCCTTTGGGGAGGTTTCGAGCCAGGCAACGGGCAAGGTCGACTTCCTCGGCATCAACTATGCCGACCCCTTCACGGGCAAGGCGATCGACTTCGCCATCAAGTACCAGACCCTGTACCCACACCTGTCCGATCCTGACCGGGCTGGCCGCGGCCCGCTGCGGGCCCCGGGCCCGCCCGTCACGCTCTTCGTCGACGCCAACGGCAAGGTCGTCCACCGCGACGCGACCGCCTACGAGTCGGCCGACGCGCTGCGCGCGGACATCAAGAAATACCTGGGGGTGCAGGTGTGAGCCAGCCGCTGGGCCCCATCACGCCGGTGCTGGCCGATCCCCGGTCGCTGCCCCCCGAGCTCGTCGGCCTGACCAGCGCGCTCAGCAGCGATCCCGAGGAGATCCAGCGGCGTGTGACCCACCGGCGCCCCACGCGTGAGGGATCGCGGCGAGCCTCGGTGCTGGTGATGATCGGCACCGAGGACTTCGACATCACCTTCACCGAGCGCGCCCACACCATGCGCAAGCATCCGGGCCAGATCTCCTTTCCCGGTGGCTCGCTGGAGCCGGGGGAGGGGGCCGTCGAGGCCGCCCTGCGGGAGGCCTGGGAGGAGATCGGCCTGGCGCCCTCCCGTGCACAGGTGATGGGCCGGCTGCCGGCGGCGCACGTGCGGGCCAGTGCCTTCGACGTCGCCGCGATCGTCGCCGCCTGGGACGGGGAGGCCGACAATGCGGTGGTGCCGGTGGATGCCGCGGAGGTGGCCGCCGTGCACCGCTACCGGATCGAGGACCTGGCCGACCCGGCCAATCGCGTCACCGCCGTCCTGCCCCAGGGCTACTCCGGGCCCGCTTTCACCATGGGGGAGATCTTCATCTGGGGCTTCACCGCCCACCTCACCGACATCCTGCTCGATCTGGGCGGCTGGAGTCGCGAGTGGGACAGCACCCGCGAGGTGCCGGTGCCGCGACGCTTCCTGCGCGACTGACGTGCGCGGGGCATCCGCCGCGCAGACATCGGCCTCCGACCGTGCCGGCTGCACAGGGTCTGGTGCATGGCATGACCGGTCCATGACGTGACGAGGGGCCGCATCCCCGGTGGGATGCGGCCCCTCGTGGAGCTGCTGGACCAGCCCGCGATCAGTTCTTCGCGGCGATGTCGGCGCGAGTGGCGCCGCCGAAGCTGTCGCCAGTGGCATCACTGCCGGGCTTGGGAGAGCCGTCCTTGACCTGGCTCACCTTCGCGGCCGCGGCATTGGCCAGGTGGGTGGCCTTCTCGCGGACGGCCTCGGTGCGGCTGCCGGTGCGGGTGGCGGCATCGTCGTCCTTGGCGGCGCGACGGGCGCTCGACAGGCCCTTGCGGTCGCGGATGTCGGCCTCCACCTGGTTGACGCCATTGGTGAGCGAGCGCTTCACGGTGTCGATGGTGGTCTTCGCCTCGGCGATGGCCTGCTTGGGCGGCTGCACGTCCTTCAGCTTCTTCTTGCCGATCAGGGCGAGGATGCCGGCCAGGATCAGCAGGACGACGGCCACGGTGACGAAGCCCAGCGCGCTGGCGGCCAGGACGCCCCAGCCGAACAGGTGCGAGTACAGCAGGCCGAAGCCCAGGCCACCGGCCAGGAAGAGCAGCGAGGCCGCATTGGCGCCCAGATAGCCGGCGGCACCGAACATGCCGCCTCCAACGCCAGCAGCCTTCGCCGCGGGGGCGATCTCCGCCTTCGCTAGGGCGATGTTGTCGTTCACCGCGGACTTGGTGTCGACGACGAGGTTGTTGACAAAGGTTTTCGGATTCTGCCGTTCGGCCATGCTCAGCTCCTCAAGGTGTGCTGCGTTCTCGTCCAGCCTAGTGCTTCTTCGTCCAGCAGGGACATCGTGTCAGCCCTCAGCGGACTCCGGGGCGTGGAAGCGGTTGCGTCGCGACAGCAGCAGGCCACCCACCACGGCCGAGAACAGGGAGGCGGCCAGCACCGCCGCCTTGGCGCTCTCGGCAGTCGACGGATCGCCCGGGAAGGCCAGGTCGGCGATCAGCAGCGAGACGGTGAAGCCGATACCGGTGAGCACTGCCAGCGAGGCGACATCGCCCCACCGCACCCCCGGGGCGAGTTCCGCGCTGGTGAAGCGGGCGGTGAGCCTCGCCGTGATGTACACGCCCAGGAACTTGCCGCAGAACAGGCCCAGCAGCACGCCCAGGGCTGCCGGCTCGGTGACCAGGGAACGCATCATCTCCTGCGTCACCGGCACACCGGCGGCGAAGAAGGCGAAGATGGGCACCACCAGGCCCGCCGACCACGGCTCCACCGCATGCTTCCAGCGGTCGAGCGTGTCGTGCGTCTCGTGCTCATTGGTGCGGGTCACCAGGCCGAGCGCGACGCCGGCGATGGTGGCGTGCACCCCGGAACTGTGCATCAGCCACCAAGCGGCCAGCCCCAGCACCAGGTAGGGCAGCACCGCGTTGACCTCGCGGCGCTGCAGGAACCAGAAGACGGCCACACAGGCCAGCGCGCCGGCCAGCGGCAGCAGCGAGATGCCGCTGGAGAAGAAGACGGCGATCACCAGGATCGCGCCCAGGTCGTCGACGATGGCCAGGGTCAGCAGGAAGGCGCGAAGACCGCTGGGAAGGTTCTTGCCGACGATGGCCAGTACCGCCAGGGCGAAGGCGATGTCGGTGGCCATCGGGATGGCCCAGCCGCCCAGCTGCCCGCCACCGGACACGGCGATGGCGACGTAGACCAGGGCGGGCACCACCATCCCGCCCAGCGCCGACAGGATCGGCAGCAGGGCGTCGGCGGGGCGGCTCAAGGAGCCCTCGACCAGTTCGCGCTTGAGCTCGAGTCCGGCGACGAAGAAGAAGATGGTCAGCAGGCCGTCGGCGGCCCAGTGGTGCAGGTCGAGCGGGCCCAGCTGCGTGTGCGACAGGTCGGTGTAGAAGTCGGGCGCCACGTTGGCCACCAGCAGGGCCAGCACGGTGGCGACGAGCATCAGGATGCCGCCGGCGGTCTGGCCGCGCAGGATCTCGCGCAGGTGGATGCGGTCGGCCTCGCGGCCGGGGCCGAAGGCGATGCGGGGGCGGCGTTGGCGCGTGGCTCCCGAGCCAGTGGGGCGGTCCTTCCCGGAACCGGGCGGGGTGGGCGTGGTGGCGTCGGTCATGGCATTTCCCTGGGGTCGTCGGACAGGACGCCGACCAGACTTCCCGGCACACCAGTGGTGAATTCTACCGGACGCGGGAGGTTGCCCGCGCCAGCGCGCCCTGCCCGGGTCCCCGTCGGGTCACAGGGGAATGATCAGCCCGGTGTCGTGGATCTCGATGGGGGCGGTCAGTTCCACGTGGTCCACCCAGGCCCGCCAAACCTGCAGCTGGTAGGGCAGCTTCAGGTCGTCGGCTCCGGGGGCAGCAGCATCGTAGAGCGCCGCGGTCTCGCCGAGGACCATCTCGCGCATCTCGTCGTCCAGGGCGGCCACGCCCTTCTGGGAGCGCACCATCTGCAGCAGCCCCGCCCGCGAGACCGGCCGCCAGATGCGGAAGCTGCGGTGCTCCACCTCGGGGAAGTACTTGCTGGTGGCCAGGGCCTGCACCGACTCGTGGCCGTAGCGGCCCTGCATCGCCTCGGGGTCCACCTGGCGCAGCAGCTTGACCAGCCGGCGCACCCACGGCACGGAGTCGTCGCGGGTCAGGTAGGAGGCGCAGGCGACGCCGCCGGGGCGCAGCACCCGCGCGATCTCGCTCAGGGCGCGGGCCGGCTGGAAGCGGTGGAAGACCTGGTGGCAGGTGACCGCGTCGAACTGGCAGGGGTCGAAGGGCAGCGACTCCGCCGCGGCGGCGAGGGCAACCATCCGTCCGTCGGCCTGCAGCCGCCCCACCCGGGCCAGGTCGCGGTCGACGGCGAAGACCTGGTGGCCGTGGCCGGCCAGCAACGAGGGCAGCGCAGCCCCACCGCCGATGTTGAGCACGCGCGCGCCGGGCTCGCCGGCCATCCAGTCGATGGCCTGGCGCGGGAACTGGGTGCGCTGGGGGGAAGGCATGGACTCCACTCTATGGGGTGGGGTGCAGGGTGGGGCCCGGTCCGCACGCTTCCTCGCTGCCCTGCCTGTGAGGCTGTCCACAGCCTCACTCGTCCACAGGGCCGCAGGTCGGCTGACCAGAACGGGGCCGCGGTCTCCACACTCTTGGCATGACGATGCTTGTGAACCGCCGCGCCGCCACCGAGGCCGGGACGCGGCCCGGCCATGCCGCAGGTCCCGGACGCACCGCGCCCCTGCTGGTCTCGCGCGACCCGATGACCATCGAGAGCACCCTGGCGGCCGGCAGCGCCTGCGGTGTGGAACCGTCGGTGCTGCGCGAACCGACCCAGGTGCGCGCCGCCTGGCGCAGTGCCAGCAGTGTCCTGGTGGGGGTGGAGATGGCCACCCTGGTGGAGGGGCTGCAACTGGAACCACGCCCAGGCGTGCACCTGGTGGGGCGCGAGGCCACCGAACTGCTGCACTGGTCGGCGCGGCTGCAGGCCGCGGTGCTGTTGCTGGGCGAGCAGACCGGCCAGCTGGTGCAGGTGCTGCGGCAGGGAGACCAGGCCGACGGCGACGCCCTGGTGGTGCGCCTGGTGGGCGGCTCGGGTGGGCTGGGGGTGAGCACCCTGTGCTGTGCGCTGGCCCAGCAGGCCGCGGAGCGGGGAATGGCCGCGGCCGTCGTGGAACTCGACCCCACCGGCGGCGGGCTCGACCTGGTCTTCGGGGCCGAGACCGCCCCGGGCTGGCGCTGGCACGACCTGCGCCAGGCCGCCGGGCACGTCGACAGCCTGGTGGGACGACTACCGAATGTGTCGGGGGTGGACATCGTCGCCCACACCCGCGGGGAACTGGCCGCACCCACTGGCTCGGGTGGGCCGCCGGGTGGATCGCCCGGCCGGGTGCTCCCGGCGGAGGAGGCAGTGCGCGCGGTCGTGGGTTCGCTGGCTCGCACCCACGACATCGTCGTGCTCGACCAGGGCGCCGGGGACGGGGGATGGAGCCAGCACTGGCCCGGGCAACGGCAGGTGCTGCTGTGCGGGGCCGACGTGCGCGGCGTCGTGGCGGCGCGCTCCCGGGCGGCCAGCCTGGGCCTGCACGACGTGGAGCTGGCGGTGCGCACCGGGGCGGCTCGACGCATTGCCCCCGAGCTGGTCGCCGACACGCTGGGCATTGCCCTGCTGGGCAGCATCGGCGACGACCGGTCGGTGACCCGGGCCGTCGAGCAGGGTGTGCCGGTGGGCCGGGGCCGCCGGGGCTATGCCCGCCAGGTGGCCGGCCTGCTCAACCTGGTGGTGCCGTGATGGCGGCCCTGGAAGCGGAGGAGCTGGAACTGGTCCGGATGCGGCTGGCAGCACTGGAGCGCCCCCACGAACCGGGCGACGTCGCCCAGGCGATGCGCTCCCTCGGGCTGGTCGTCTCCGACCAGCTGGTGCTGCACACCTGCGAGGACCTGCGGCGCACCAGCATCGGCGCCGGGCCGCTGGAGGACCTGCTGCACGAACCGGGCGTCACCGACGTGCTGGTCAACGGCCCCGCCCAGGTCTTCGTCGACCGCGGACACGGGCTGGAGGCGGCGGCGGTGCGCTTCGACTCCGACGAACAGGTGCGGCGGCTGGCGGTGCGCCTGGCCGCCTCGGTGGGGCGGCGCCTGGACGAGGCCAGCCCCTGCGTCGATGCGCGACTGGCCGACGGCACGCGCGTGCATGCCGTCCTCGGCTCGATTGCCGATCCCGGCACCTGCCTGTCCCTGCGGGTGCCGGCGCGACGCAGCCTGCCGCTCGAGAAGTGGGTGGCCAGCGGGTCGATGGGGCCGGAATGTGCCGACTTGCTGCGCGCGGTCATCGCGACCCGCACCGCCTTCCTGGTCAGTGGCGGCACGGGCAGCGGGAAGACCACCCTGCTGGCCAGCCTGCTCTCGCTGGTTCCCGACGACCAGCGCCTGTTGGTGGTGGAGGACTCCCGCGAGCTCTCCCCGCAGCATCCGCACTGCGTGCGACTCGAGGCCCGCCAGCCCAATGCCGAAGGGGTCGGCGAGGTGAGCCTGACCCACCTGGTGCGCCAGGCCCTGCGGATGCGCCCCGACCGGCTGGTGCTGGGCGAGGTGCGCGGCGCGGAACTCTGCGACCTGCTCACCGCACTGAACACCGGCCACGAGGGCGGCTGCGGCACCGTGCACGCCAACTCGGTCATCGACGTCCCCGCGCGCCTGGAAGCCCTGGCCGCCCTGGGCGGGATGGGGCGCGAGGCCTGCCACGCCCAGGTGGCCTCCGCGCTGCGGCTCGTGGTGCACGTGCGGCGAGGGGAGTCGGGCCGGCGCGGGGTCTCCCAGATCGGCATCGTGCAGCGCGGGCCGGACGGGATCGAGGTGGGCGAGGCCGTCGCCTTCACCGCCGACGGGCGGCCCAGGGCCGGTCAGTGCTGGTCTGCACTCGCCCGGATTCTGGGGATCGACGACGCCCCCACCGGTTGGCGGTGGGCACGATGACCGCCCTCGTGGTGCTGCTGGGCATGATCGCCGCCTGGCTGGCCGTCGGCCCCCGGCCCCAGGCCCGCTGGCAGGATCCCGTCGCGCACCCCGCTGGTGTCCAGCGCAGACGGGCCCCCGGGCTGTCGGTGGCTGCGGTCCTCTGCCTGGTCTTGCCCGTCGGGGTCGGCGTGGTGATCGTCGGACTGCGCGGGGCGCTGTGGGGGATCGCGCTGGGAGCAGTGCTGGCGACCGGCACGGTGCTGTGGGCCGGTCACCGTCGCACCCGGCTGCGACGCTCGAATGCCGAGGACGTCGCGGCCGCGACCCGCACCGTTGCCGGGCAGCTGCGCATCGGGGCGGTGCCCTCGCAGGCGCTGGCGCGCGCGGCACGGATGAGCCGCTGCATGGAACGCCCGGCCGCCACCCAGGCGATCGGCGGCGACGTCACCCAGGCCCTGCGCCAGGCCGGGGCCGAACCCGGCCGCGAGGGGCTCGTCAGCCTGGCCCGGGCCTGGGAGCTGAGCGAACGCACCGGGGCGCCCGTCTCGGCACTGGCCTGGCAGGTGAGCGAACAGGTGCGTCATGATCGTGAGACCGAACGGGTGGTCAACGGCGAGCTGGCCGGCCCGCGCGCCACCGCCCGCATCCTCGCCTTCCTCCCCCTGGTGGGGATCGCCATGGGCATGGTCTCCGGTGGAGACCCCGTCGGATTCCTGACCGGAACCATTCCTGGACTGGCCTGCCTGGCGTCCGGGGTGGCGCTGGCCTGTGCCGGAGTGGTGTGGACCGAGCACATGGCCGATGCCGCGAGCAGGGGTTGAGATGGCTACGGCCCTGATCTGTGCCCTCGCAGTCGCGCTGGCCGCCTGGCTGCTGGTGCCCAGCCACGACCGTCGCCTCGAGGCCCTCCAGCCACGTCCGCGCCCTGCAGCGGCGAGGCGCGAGGTCCAGGCCCGTGAACTCCTGACCGGAGCGGCTGCTGGAGCGATCGTCCTGGCGATCCTGCCCGGCGCCACCGGCCTGCTCCTGGCCCCCATCGGTGCCGTCACCGGAGTGTTGGTGGCGATGCGTCTCGAGCCAGCCTCCCGCAGACGCCTGCGGGAGGAGACGGAGCGAGAGCTGCCCGAGACACTGGCCCTGCTGGCAGCAGCACTCGAAGCCGGTTCGCCCTTGCGCCAGGCAGTCGCGGCAGTCGCCTCCTTCTCGCCGCCTGCCACGGCTCGCGTCCTGGGGCAGGTGGATGCGCAGGTCTCCATCGGCCTGGTGGAACAGGAGGCTTGGCAGTCCTTGGCCGATGACCCGGTCTGGGGTCCGGTGGCGCGCGACCTGGCCACGGCCAGCCAGGCCGGCAGCGCCGTGGTCGAGGTGTTGCGCGAGCACGCCACCGAGGCGCGCTCCCGACGCCACGACGCCCGCCTGGTGCGGGCCAGGACCATGGGGGTGCGCTCGGTGCTGCCCCTGATGGCCTGTTTCCTGCCCGCCTTCCTGCTCACCGGCGTCGTGCCGGTCGTCGCAGGACTCGTGGGCGCCATCGGCCTGAAGTGACCTGCGGGTGACACGACAGGGCCCGTTCCCGCCGACATCTGACGGGGCGGGGCCCTGTCGTGCCGCCGAGCCGTTCGGGCGATGTCGAGGTGCACAGGCAGAGGCAGTCCCTCCCATCACGACTGTCCACAGCTCATCGCCGTCGAGGATTCATCCACAGGCGCGGATCGGGCTGATCGAAGAGCGGCTCCCATCCCCACACTCCTGGTGAACCCGGAGAGAACCGGGTCACCCGACGAAAGGACCGGACATGTCCGCCACCATCATCACCACCGAGCCCATCACCACCGAGCCCATCACCACTGACCTGGCCGCCGACGTCGACTTCGCGGCACCGTTGGCGCCCAGCGCGGTGCTCGTGCCGAGCCCCCGGCGCGCTGCCCTGCGCCGCACCTGCCAGCGCGGCATGGTCACCGCCGAGTACGCCGTGGGCATCCTGGCGGCGATCGCGCTGGCCATGGTGCTGGTCAACGTCTTCAAGGACGGCACCTTCAAGGCGGAGATGCTCGTACAGGTGACCAAGCTGATCGGCCAGATCGGCGCCCAGATCAAGTGACGCGACCACGGCGTGGCGGTGGCGGGGTGCCGGCATCGTCCGGCGCCCCGCCACCGCCCACGTCTGCCGCCTCACCACAGTCCACCCCGTGCACCTCACGCGACAGGATCAAAAGATGGATCACGCGAACCCGCAAACGGCCACCAGCCGGTGCTCCCCACACTGCAGGCGCGCACGCGACCAGCGCGGCATGGTCACCGCCGAGCTCGCCGTCGGACTGCTCGCGGTGGGCATGGTGCTCACCCTGTGTTGCTGGGTGCTGACCCTGGTGGTCGTCCAGACCCGCTGCGAGGACACTGCCTCGCAGGTGGCACGCCAGCTCGCCCGCGGAGACACGGCCGCAGCCCGGCAGGCCGAGCACCGGGCGCCGAAGGGCTCCGAGATCACCCGACGATCGGCCTCCGGCACCGTGACCGTCAAGGTCCAGGTGGAGCGCAGCCTGGGCTCCATCGGGCCGGTGCAGCTCAGCGGCGATGCCACCGCCGACCTCGAACCCGGGGTCACGGCATGAGGAGGCAGGTCACCGGACAGGTGACCCGCGGCCACGACGAACGAGGTGCCGGAACGGTGGTCAGTGCCGGCCTGTGTCTGGCCCTGTGTGGCTTGATGCTGCTCGGGGTCTGGGTCGTCGGCTGGATCGGGAGCGTGCACCGGGTGCGGGCCGCCGCCGACCTGTCGGCGCTGGCCGGAGCCCAGGCCGGAGGCGGCGGCAAGGACGCCTGTACTGCCGCCCGCCAAGCTGCCCGGCGCAACCACGCCGAAGTCCGCGATTGCCGTGTGGTTGGACATCCCGACGATTTGCGGGTCACAGTGGAGGTGCGCACCCAGTTGCTGCCACGCCTTCCCGGAGGGGCCCACTGGACGCAGGCCCAGGCCCATGCTGGCCACCTGTCCGAGGAGTGAACGCGCACGGGAAATGCGGGGTCGATGCCCCGGGGTGGTTATCGTGGCGCTGGAGGCAGCGGATCGGCGGGAACCGGGGGGAACTCATGCAATCAGTCGCAGACATCCATGGCCTGTACCACTTGGACCTGGCCCACAGCGCCCTGTCCTTCCAGGTGAAGCATGCCGGACTGATCAAGATCCGCGGCACCTTCGACCAGTTCCAGGGATACGCACTCATCGACGGCGACGACCGCGCCCATTCGGCCCTGATGGTCACCATCAGCACCTCCAGCGTCAACACCGGCGTGCCCGACCGCGACGCCCACCTGCGCACCTCCGACTTCCTCGACGTGCAGTCCTACCCGGCGATCACCTACGTCGCCACCAGCTTCGAGATCCTCGACGACAGCCACGTGCGCATCGAGGGAGACCTCACCGTCAAGGACACCACCCGCACCTTGGAGCTGGTCTTCGAGTGGACTGGAGGCTCCACCGACCCCTTCGGCAATGAGCGGATCGGGTTCCAGGCGTGCAGCCAGATCCGACGCTCCGACTACGGCCTCACCTACAACGCCGCACTGGAGACCGGCGGCTGGCTGATCAGCGACGAGGTATGGATCGAGGTGGAGGCCTCCGCGGTCAAGAAGTCCGACCAGACCTCCGCCCTCGACGAGCAGGAGCGCAGCGCCACGATCGACGAAGGCCAGTTCGTCGTGGTGGCCCACACCGAGCGGCCCCGCCGGGCGCTCCCGGACGGTCAAGGGGCCGAGCAGTCGGGAGACGAGCCGGTCACGGGAGGTCCTCGTCGCTGCGCACCCGTCGAGCAGGAGCCGATCCCGAACCGTCCTCGTCGCTCCGCATCCGTCGACGAGCCCGCCGCGGCAGCACCGCAGGGGCAGCGGCTGGGACGCCTGGGCGCCTTGCTGCGACGTCACAGCCGGTGACCGCCCCACGACCCGTTGCCACGGCACTGCGCGGGAAAGTGTCACAGCGGGCTCCTAGGCTCGCAGCATGATCACCACCATCGCAGTGAAGGGCTTTCGCAGCCTGCGAGATCTGGTCGTTCCCCTTGGACGGGTCACCCTGGTCACCGGTGCCAACGGCGTGGGCAAGTCGAGTCTCTACCGCTCCCTGGAACTGTTGTCCGGCACTGCCAACGGTGCGCTGGTGCCGTCACTGGCCCGGCAGGGTGGGCTGGCCAGTGTCCTGTGGGCAGGGCCGGAGGTGATCAGCAAGGCCATGCGCGACGGCGAGGTTCCCGTGCAGGGCAAGGCCAAGAGGTTGGAGCCGGTCAGCCTGGGGCTCGGCTTCGCCAGCGACGAGCTCGGCTACCTCATCGACATCGGCCTGCCCACCCCCAGGCGGACCATGTTCACCAATGATCCCGAAATCAAGCGCGAAGTGGTCTTCTCCGGGCCCCTCATGCGTCCGGCCAGCACGCTGGCACGGAGAAGGCGCTCCGTCGTCGAGGTGCGCCACCATCGCTGGCAGCAGGTGATGGAGGGGCTGCCCGAGCAGTTCAGCATGCTCAACGAGCTCGCCGATCCCGAGCAGTACCCCGAACTGCTCGCGGTGCGTCGCCAGGTACGCGGCTGGCGCTTCTACGATGCCTTCCGCACCGATCCCGCCGCCCCGGCCCGGCAGTCCCAGGTGAAGACCTGGACCCCCGTGATGGCCGCCGACGGATCCGACCTCGTACCCGCACTGCAGACCATCCTCGAATCCGCCTATGCCGAGAACCTCGGATCTGCCGTCGCCGCTGCCTTCCCCGGCGGCCACGTCTACGTCGAGGAGAACGGCACCCGGCTCGACCTGCGCTTCGAACAGCACGGGCTGTTGCGCCCGCTGACCGCCGAGGACCTCTCCGACGGGACCCTGCGCTTCCTGTTGCTGGCCGCCGCCCTGCTCAGCCCCCGCCCACCGGGCCTGCTGGTGCTCAACGAGCCCGAGACCAGCCTCCACCCGTCGATGCTGCCCGCCCTGTGCCGGATGGTGGTGGAGGCCAGCCGTCGCAGCCAAGTGGTAGTCGTCTCCCACTCCACCGCCCTGGCCGCGGGGCTCCGCGAGGCCCTCGGTGACGAGTTGGAGCACCACGAACTGGTCAAGGACCTCGGCGAGACGCTGGTGGCGGGCCGGGGGGTCTTCGACCGGCCCCTGTGGGACTGGGGGAGCCGCTAGACCGAGTCCCCCAAGCCGACAGGGGCAAGCCGGCAGGGCAGCTCAGGCGCAGAAGTCGTCGATCCCCAGCAGCGAGGCCATCAGGCGACGGGCCGCGTCGCGGTCGAGCACCTGGTTGGCGTTGCCGCACTTGGGGCTGACGATGCAGCGCGGGCAGCCACCCTCGCAGGTGCACTGCTCCAGCCGTTCCAGCGTGGCCAGCGCCCATTCCTCGGCGCGCTCGTAGCCGCGATCGGCGAAACCCGCCCCGCCGGGGTGGCCGTCGTGGACGATGATGGTGCAGCAGTTCGTGTCGGGGTGCAGGATCGTCGAGACGCCGCCGATGTCCCACCGGTCGCAGGGCGCGAACATGGGCAGCAGGCCGATGGCGCAGTGTTCGGCCGCGTGGGCGGCGCCGGCCAGTTGCACGGCGTCGAGCCCCATCCGCTGCACCAGCTCGCTGGGCAGCGTCCACCACATCGCCCGGGTGCGCAGCACGTGCTCGTCCATCTCCAGCGGCGTCTGGTCCCACACCTCGCCGGTCTGCTCGTCTCGGCGCAGGTAGCCGATGACCTGTTCGGTGATCTCCACCTCGCCGCGGTGCACCATGCCGTGGCCGAAGGTGCGCGAGTCCGTGGTGGCGAGGATCCTCACCTCGGACAGGCTCTTGGGCTGGGTGAAGTAACCGGGGCTCTCGGCGTGCACCAGCGCCTGCAACTGGTCGGGCTGGTACTCGTCGACCACCCACTGTTCGCCCAGATGCAGGTAGACCGCGCCGGGGTGCACGGTGCGGTCGGCGGCACCGCGCTCCACCTGGCCGACGACGCGTCCGGTGTCGGCCTCGACGATGTCGAGCGGCCGCCCGCCCAGCGAGCGCAGGTCGATTGAGTCGACCGCGCGTTCGGGACGGGTCCAGAACCAGCCGGTGGGGCGGCGGCGCAGCAGCTGCTGCCGGACCAGCTGGTCGGCCAGCGCCGCCAGTCGCGGTCCGAACCAGCGCTCGTCGGTCTCGGTGAGCGCCATCTCCTGCGCCGCGGCGCACAGGTGTGGGCCGAGCACATAGGGGTTGTCGGGGTGCAGCACGGTGGTCTCCACCGGCGCCTCGAAGATCAGCTCGGGATGCTCGAACAGGTAGGTGTCCAGCGGGTCCTGGCGGGCCATCAGCACCACCAGGGCGTCGCGCTCGCCGCGGCCCGCCCGTCCGGCCTGCTGCCACAGCGCGGCCAAGGTGCCGGGGAAGCCGCAGATCACCACGGCATCCATCCCGGCCACGTCGATGCCCAGCTCCAGCGCATTGGTGGCTGCCACACCCCGCAGCCGTCCCGAGGACAGGGCCCCTTCGATGCCGCGGCGGTCGGTGGCCAGATAACCGGATCGGTAGGAGGCGATCCGTCCCCCGGAGTCGACCCGGTCCTGGGCGCGCAGGGCGATCAGCTCGGCCATGGTGCGGCTGGCGACGAAGGTGATCACCTGCCGGCCCTCGTCCACCAGCCGCGCCATCACCTGGGCGGCATCGTGCGGGGCGGTGTCGGCGGGCCGCCACAGCACCACGTCGCGGGCGGCGTGCGGGGAACCGTCCTCGGAGACAACCTCGACGTGGTTCTCGCCGATCAGCCGTCCGCCCGCCTCGCCTGCATTGGTGGCGGTGGCCGAGGCGAGCACGAAGACCGGGTCTGCGCCGTAGCTTCGGCACAGCCTCCGTAGGCGACGGATCACGGCGGCCACGTGGGCGCCGAAGACACCCCGGTAGCGGTGCGCCTCGTCGATCACCACATAGCGAAGGCTGCCCAGGAAGGCGGCCCAGCGGGAGTGGTTGGGCAGCACCGAGCGGTGCAGCATGTCGGGATTGGTGAGCACGAAGCTGGCAAAGTCGCGGGCGAAGCGGCGCTCCTGGGTGTCGGAATCACCATCCAGGCAGGTGACCTTCCACCCGCCGGGGCCGAGCTCGGTGGCGCTGCGCAGCTGGTCGTGGGCAAGGGCCTTGGTGGGGGCCAGGTAGAGGGCGGTGTGCTTGCGCCGCACCAGCCGGGCGCGCACCGACTCCACCGGCCGGCCCAACACCCCGTCCTCGACGGCGGTGGCGGCCATCACCGGCAGCAGGTAGGCCAGCGTCTTGCCCGAGGCCGTCGAGGTGCAGATCGCGGCGTGGCGGCCGGCGAAGACGTGCTCGGCGAGCTCGGCCTGGTGGCTCCACGGGCGGGCCACCCCGCGGGCCTCGATCGAGGCACGCACCGGTTCGGGCAGCCAGGCGGGCCACTCGGTGGTGCGCCCGGCACTGGCGGGCCGGTGGTGCACGTGCACCACCTCGTCACCCGTCATCCACGCTGGAAGAGCCATGGGGCTCAGGATGCCACGCAGCACTGACACGGCGACGGCCCGCGCCGCCCGTGGGTGGGGCGCGGGCCGGTGTCGGTGCCGGCGGTGGGCTCAGCGACGAGCAGCAGCGTAGGGCGCCGTCGAACCAGGAGGCGCGGTCGTCGGGCAGCACGCCGGCACGGTTGCGGGCCACGCCGATGCCGTTGGTGAGCGCGTTGGTGTCCCTCTGGTCGTTCATGCGGTTGCCACTGGTCTCGCCCAGGCGCCAGAAGTGGGTGGGTTGGCTGCTCAGCACGGCCTTGGTCCAGGTCTCGGAGGGTGTGGTCGGGGCGGCGGTGATGGTGGGCTTCAGTTCGGTACCGCCCTCGAGCGGGCCCTGCTGGCCAGGGGCGATGCGGGACGGGCGAAGCGCGCCAGGCCCTGCTGGGCGGTGCCGGTGGCCTGATAGGTGAAGGCCTGGGCGTACTTGAACGTGGTGCTGTTGACCTGCGGGAAGGAGTTGATGTTGTCGCAGTGGTGGTGATGGCTGGCGACGTAGACCAGGCCGTGGCCCGCGGCGGCGGAGTAGGAGTCGCCGTGGCAGTCGGCCATCCAGGCCAGGGCGCCGGTGCCGGGTTCGATCAGGGCGGCCCCTTCGAACTGGCCCGACAGGTAGCTGTAGCCGGTGGCGATGATGTTTCGGCCGTCGGTGCCAAGGCTGTAGATGCCGGCATTGATGCCGGAATTGTGCACGACCTGGTTGAAGTCCCAGCGCTGGACGTTGCCGTCGGTTGCCGAGAGGGCGGCGCTGCCGCGCCGGGTGGTGCCGTTGACGAGGTTGAAGTTGCCGCCGATGTGGACGGCGTCGTCGGTGACGGCGATGGCGTCCACGGTGGCGTTGATGGTGGGGCGAAGCCGGGCACGACGGCTCCGGTGGCGATGTCGATCGCGGCGAGGCGGTAGCGGGTCTGGCCGGTGATGCTGGTGAAGGAGCCGCCGACGTAGAGCCGACTGCCGTCGGACGACAGGGCCAGCGCCTTGACGGTGGCGTTGGTGTCGAACCTCAGCTCGCTGCGCAACTCGCCGGTGACCAGGTCATAGGCCAGCAGGTTGGCGCGCGGGGTCAGCTGGGTACCGGGCGCGGCGCCGGCGGGGCGGGCATTGGCGAAGTCGCCACCGACGAAGACGGTCGTGCCGGCGATCGCCTGGGTGTAGGCCACACCGTCGATCTGGGTGGTGGGCAGGGCATCGGCGGTGAGGCCGTCGGTCTCGGCACGGTCCACGACGCGGTAGTCGGCAGGGTTGGCCTGCGCCGGCGCGGCCAGAGGCCCCATGGCAGCGGCCAGGGCCAGAACGGTGGTGGACACGCAGGTGCGCAGGCGTGCTGACATGGTTCTCCCCGAGCTCGTGCCCAGGGGGACGTGCGAGGTGCCCCTGCACCTCGCTCGGGATCGAAGATAGCCCAGTCAGGTGTCCCGCAGTTTTCGTGGAGGAGACGGGGTGGTGGGTTGTCGCGGCGGGGCGGGGGGACGGATCCTGTTTTTCCGCAGGGGTCGCGCCGTCTGGCCCGCCACCTGGGGATGGCCTGAGCGGACTCTTGGCCCGTGCCGGGGACGGGCCGCCGGGTGGCATGACCGTCCCCGGTCCTCGCCTGGACCTTTCAGGCCAGCCGCAGGATCCGCGACTCCCACGGCTCCAGCCGTGCCGGATCCTGGCCCTCATGGGTGCCGAGCAGCAGCTCCGCCCCCTGGCTCGACGGCAGGCCCTCCGCAGGAATCTCCACCCCTTGTGAGGAGCAGTTGGCCAGCACCAGCAGGCGCTCGCCGCCGTCCAGGGTGCGGGTGAAGGCCCACAGCTGCGGATGGTCGGCCAGCAGCAGCTCGAAGCGGCCCTCTCGCACCACCTCCACCTCATGGCGCAGCGCGATCAGGCGCCGGTAGTGGTTGAAGACCGAGCCGGGGTCGTCGTACTGGGCCTGGGCGTTGATCTCGGTGTGGTTCGGGTTGACCGCGAGCCACGGCCTCGCGGTGGTGAAGCTGGCCTGGTCCTCGTCGCTCCACTGCACCGGCGTGCGCGCATTGTCGCGGCTCTTGGCACGCAGCGAATGGAGCACCTCGTCCTCGGACTGTCCGGAAGAGGTCGCGAGGCGGTGGTGGTTGAGGCTCTCCACGTCCTGGAAGTCGGCGATGGAGGTGAAGGGGAAGTTCGTCATGCCCAGTTCCTCACCCTGGTAGACGTACGGCGTCCCCTTGTGCAGGTGCAGCACGGTCGCCAGGGTCTTGGCCGAGGCCACCCGGTGCTCGGGGGAGTCGTCCCCGAAGCGGGAGACATGGCGCGGCTGGTCGTGGTTGCCGAAGTAGAGCGAGTTCCAGCCCACCTCGGCCAGGCCCTCCTGCCAGGTGGCCAGGTTCTTCTTGAGCGTGGGCAGTTCCAGCTCGGCCAGGTTCCACTTGGCGCCGTCGGAGTCGAGGTCCATGTGCTCGAAGGTGAAGACCATCGACAGTTCGTCGCGGGCAGGGTCGGTGACGCGGCGCGCCACCTCCAGCGTGGCGCCGGGCATCTCGCCGACCGTGAGCAGGTGCTGCTCGGTGAGGCCGACGGCCTGGTTCATCTCGTGCAGGAACTCGTCCAGCCGCGGGCCGTTGGCGATCTGCTCGAAGCCGGCCGCTCCGGGTGTGACCGGCCCGCCGCGGGTGAGGCCGTCGGGCTTGGAGATGAGGTTGATGACGTCCATCCGGAAGCCGTCGACGCCGCGCTCGATCCACCAGCGCATCATCTGGTGCACGGCCTGGCGCACCTGGGGGTTCTCCCAGTTGAGGTCGGGCTGGCCGTGGCTGAACATGCTCAGGTAGTACTCGCCGCTGGTCTGGTCGAAGAACCAGGCCGACGGCGCGAAGGCGGCAGCACTGTCGTCGGGTTCCGCGCCGGGCTCGCCAGGGGTCATGCCCTCGCGGGCGGGACGCCACCAGTACCAGTCGCGCTTGGGCGAGTCGGGGTCGCGGGACTCGACGAACCAGGGGTGCTCGTGCGAGGTGTGGTTGACCACCAGGTCCATCACGAGCTTCATGCCCCGCGAGTGCAGGCC
>NZ_JBHWOO010000126.1:0-9973 GCF_043424415.1 Luteococcus sp.
AAGTGGTGACACCGCGATCTACGACGCACTGGTGCGCACCGCGCAGAGCTGGTCGATGCGCCTGCCCCTGGTGGACGGGCACGGCAACTTCGGTTCGCTGGATGCCGGCCCGGCCGCGATGCGTTACACCGAGTGCCGGATGGCCCCCTCGGCGATGGCGATGACCGCCGGGCTGGACGAGGACACCGTCGACTTCAAGCCGAACTACGACGGCAAGGAGCAGGAACCGGCGGTGCTGCCGTCGGCCTTCCCCAACCTGCTGGTCAATGGCGCCACCGGCATCGCCGTCGGCATGGCCACCAACATCCCGCCGCACAACCTCGGCGAGGTGGTGCAGGCCCTCAAGCACCTGATCAAGCATCCCGATGCCGGCCTCGACGAACTGATGCGCTTCATTCCCGGCCCCGACCTGCCCACCGGCGGCAAGATCATCGGCCTGGACGGCATTGCCGACGCCTATGCCACCGGCCGCGGCTCCTTCAAGATCCGCGCCACCACCCGCATCGAGCAGGTGACCCCCCGCCGCAAGGGCATCGTGGTCAGCGAGCTGCCCTTCGCCGTCGGCCCGGAGAAGATCATCGAGCAGGTGAAGACCCTGGTGCAGAACAAGAAGATCACCGGCATCGCCGACATCAAGGACCTGTCCGACATCAACAACCACACCCGGTTGGTGATCGAGGTCAAGAACGGCATCAATCCCGAGGCGATCCTGCAGCAGCTCTACAAGAGCACCAAGCTCGAGGACTCCTTCGGCATCAACAACGTCGCCCTGGTCGACGGGGAGCCGCGCACGCTGGGACTCAAGGAGCTGATGGAGGTCTACCTCCAGCACCGCTTCGACGTGACGCTGCGGCGTACCCAGTTCCGCCTGGCCAAGGCCACCGACCGGCTGCACATCGTCGAGGGCCGGCTGCTCGCGATCGTCGACATCGACGACGTCATCGCCATCATCCGCGGCTCGGAGGATGCCGCGAGCGCCCGGGCGAAGCTGATGGAGGTCTTCGAGCTCACCCAGGTCCAGGCCGAGGACATCCTGGACATCCCGCTGCGCCGGCTCACCAAGTTCAGCGTCATCGAACTGGAGAAGGAACGCGACGAGCTCCACGAGCGCATCACCGCGCTGACCGAGATCGTCGAGGACCGCGACGTGCTCGCCAGGCTCGTCAGCGACGAGCTGGCCGAGGTGGCCCGCACCTACGGCGACCCACGACGCACCGTGCTGCTGGCCAGCTCCGGGCAGGCCAGCGTGGCCAGCACACCCCTGGAGGTGCCCGACGCCCCCTGTTGGGTGATGCTCAGCTCGGCCGGCCTGCTGGCGCGGATGGACACCGACTCGCAGATCCCGGTGGGCGGCCCCCGGGCCCAGCACGACGTGGTGGTCTCGGCGATCCGGGCCACCAGCCATGCCGAGTTCGGGGTGGTGACGAACAAGGGACGCCTGATCCGGGCACGTGCGATCGAACTGCCCACCGTGGTGGCGGGGGCCAACTCCCCCACCCTGCGCGGGGGTTCGAGGGCGCGGGAGCTGTACGACTTCGACAAGGGTGAGCACCCGCTTGCCCTGACCAGCCTCGAACCGAACTCCTTGGGCCTGGCCCTGGGCACCCGACACGGGGTGGTCAAGCGGGTCCGGCCCGAGGTGCCAGCGAACAAGGACAGCTGGGAGGTGATCCGTCTGGACGGCAAGGACGAACTGGTCGGTGCCGTCGAGCTGGTCAGTGAGCAGCACCACCTGGTCTTCGTCTCCAGCGACGCCAGCCTGCTGCACTTCCCGGCCTCGCTGGTACGTCCCCAAGGCCGCACCGGCGGCGGCGTCGCGGGCATCAAGCTGGCCAAGGGCGCGACCGCCCTGTGGTTCGGCGCCGCCAGCGAGGACGGGGCCGTCGTGGCAACCGTCGCCGGGAGCTCCAGCGCCATCGACGGCACCGATCCGGGGACGGTGAAGCTCACCGGCTTCAGCGAGTACCCGGCCAAGGGCCGAGCCACCGGCGGCGTGCGCTGCCACCGCTTCCTGCGCGGGGAGGACACCCTGCTGCTGGCCTGGGCGGGTGCGGCGCCGGCGATCGCGGCGGCAGCCAGTGGCGCCGCCATTGACCTGCCCGAGGCGACGGGCCGGCGCGACGGCTCGGGAGTTCCTGCCAGCCAGCCGATCGCGGCGATCGGCTCCCGGCTGGCGGCCTTGCCCCAGGAGGCCGAGGTGGATGGCCACACCGGCTCCGACGAGGCCCCCGCCGGTGCCGGTTCCCCGGTGCCCGGCGACGACCCCGTCCCCGGTGACGAGGCGACCGAGGACCTGGACGGCCAGGACAGCCTGCTGTGAGGGCACGGCCTGTCGCGCTCTCCTGCTGGGCGGTGCGCGACAGGCCCGCCCCGGCGCGATAGTTACGCCCCATGGCTGACTTCAAGGACCTGCTGGAAGCAAATGACGACTACGCGGAGGACTTCCACGACGGGGGCTTCGACGGCATCGCCCGGGCCGGCGTCGCGGTCGTGACCTGCATGGACTCGCGCATCGAGCCGCTGGCGATGCTCGGGCTCAAGCTGGGCGATGCCAAGATCATCCGCACCCCCGGTGGCCGGATCACCCCCGACGCGCTGATCGGCTGCATCCTGGGCGTGCACGTGCTCAATGTGGACCGCATCATGGTGATGCCGCACACGCGCTGCGCCATGGCCCAGGGCACCGATGCCGAGATCGCCGAGATGATCGTCGAGGCCGACGGCACCGACCTGCGCGGCATGACCTTCGGCGCCAACCCCGACCAGACCAGCACCCTGGACTTCGACGTGCGCCTGCTGCGCACCCACCCCGCCCTCAAGGGCCGCTGCCTGGTGGGTGGTTTCCTCTACGACGTCGACTCCGGAAAGCTCACCCAGATGCACTGAGCCCGGTCGATCCCCGGCCCTGCGCCGCCCTCCTTTCGCTGGCAGCGCAGGGCCATTGTCTTGAATGGGATCCGCCCCTGGGGCGAGGGTGGAGACATGACAGCATCCACAACCCCCCGCCGCGACCGATCACTCGACCTCGTCACCCAGGGCTACCTGTGGACGACCCGCCTGCGCGCCGCCAGCAGTGACCCCCAGGCCGACGTCAGGCTGCCGATCCGACTGCTCGGCAAGCCCGCCCTGCTGGTCAACGGCGAGAAGGGCGTGGACCTGTTCTACGACTCCGAGCGCATCCAGCGCGGCGGGGCGATGCCCTCGGTGGTGGGCGGTGGCCTGTTCGGCGAGGGCTCGGTCCACGGCCTCGATGGCGAGCAGCACACGGTGCGCAAGGCCATGTTCGTGCGGGCGGCGATGAACCGCCCCCGCGTCGACAACCTGCTGGCCGACGCCCAGCAGGAGTGGGCTGGGATCATCGAGCTGTGGCGCGGCGGCGAGGACCTGAGCGTCTACGACGCCGCGGTGCTGGTCTACGGCCGTTCGATCATCCGCTGGGCCGGCTTCGACGTCGACGCCGAGACCCTCGACCACATCGCCACCACGCAGGCCGAGATCGTCGACGGCTTCGCCGCCGCCGGCCCCGCCATGGTCCAGATGCACCGCGATCGCAAGAAGATGGATGCCTGGTTCACCGAGCAGGTGCGCCTGGCCCGTGCCGGCGAGATCGTCGTGCCGGAGGGCTCGCCCTTCCAGATGGTGCTCGACCACGTCGATGCCGACGGCCAGCCGCTGGACGACCACCTGGCCGGGGTCGAGGTGCAGAACCTGATCCGTCCCACCATCGCGGTGGCCCGCTTCGCCGCCTTCGTCGCGATGGCCCTGGCCGGCCATCCCGAGTGGCGCGACCGGGTGCGCGCCGAGACCGTCGAGCGCGGCACCACCATCGAGGGCCCGGTGGCCACCGCCGTCGCCGAGGAGGTGCGCCGCCACTTCCCTTTCGTGCCGCTGCTGCCGTCGGTGGCGAAGAAGGACTTCGTCTTCGAGGGCGAGCAGGTGCGCAAGGGGCAGCGGGTGCTGCTCGACTTCTACGGCACCAACCACGACGAGAACAGCTGGGACAAGCCGGGCAGCTTCGACCCGCAGCGCTTCCTCGACGATCCCTCGCACCGCGAGAGCGACCACTTCATCCCGCAGGGCGGCAAGACGGCCGAGACCGGCCACCGCTGCCCGGGCGAGTGGATCGCGGTGGGCCTGCTGGCGCTGACCGTCGCTGAGCTCTCCGAGCTCGCGATGGAGCTCCCCAGCGACCTGGACTGGAAGATGACCCGGATGCCCACCATGCCCAGGGACGGGGTGCGGCCGGTCTCGGTCGACAAGGCCTGATCCACGACGCCTGGAGCCACAACTGTCGAGGGGCCCGGTGGGATCTTCCCGCCGGGCCCCTCGCATGCTCAACGACGGTGGGTGATGCCCTCGACGCGCAGTGGCCAGAAGGCCAGCAGCCCCAGCAGCAGGGTGACGACGATGCCCATTATCCCCCAGCGGGCACCGAAGAGGCCGGTGAAGGCGCCGACAAGCGCCGGCGCGATGAAGCTCGCCACGCGCCCCACCGTCGCGTAGAGGCCGAAGGTCTCGTTCTCCAGCCCCACGGGGATCATCCGGGTGAGCAGGCTGCGGCTGGCTGACTGCACCGGCCCCACCATGGAGGCGATGAGGATTCCGGCCACCCAGAAGACCTGCGAGCTGTCCGCCGCGACGGTCACCAACCCGAGCACGACGATCGAGGCGAGGCTGGCCAGGATCACCGGACGGGGGCCGAGGCGGTCGTCGAGGCGTCCCAGCAGCCAGGTGCCTACGGCGGCCGCGACGCTGGCCGCCAGGCCGAAGTAGATCACCTGGGCCGGGCTGAAGCCGTAGGCGGTGGCCGCGATCACGCCGGCGAAGGCGAAGACCGCATTGAGCCCGTCGCGGTAGATCGCCGCGGCCACCAGGAAGTGCAGCAGGGGCCGCTCGGAGCGCCACATGCGCGCGACCCGACGGGCAATGGCGGCATAGGCGGCCGCGGGGCGAAAGGGTGCCCGGGAGGCGGGGTGCCCGTCGGGGCCGAGCAGCATGATGGGCAGGCTGAAGACCAGCATGAAGCCGGCACACAGCAGCGCCACCGAGCGGGCATTGAGGGCCTCGGCGCTGGGGATGCCGAGCATGCCGCCGTCCAGGATGAAGCCGAACAGCGCCAGCACCAGGCAGACGACCCCTCCCAGGTAGCCCAGCGCCCAGGCGGTGCCGGAGATCCGTCCGACGGTGTCCGGGGTGGAGACGTGTGGCAGCATCCCGTTGTAGAAGACCCCGGCCAGGTCCTGGGTGATGCTGGCGGTGGCGAGCAGTCCGGCACCCCACCACAGGTAGGAGTCCTCGGGCCTAATCCAGAAGCAGGCCGCCATCAGCGCGATCGTCACCATCGTGGTGGCCGACAGCAGCACCCGGCGCCGCCGCACCCGGTCTGCCAGGGCCCCCATCAGGGGCGCCAGCACCGCCAGCACCAGGCCGGCGATGGTCTGCAGCTGGCTCCACACGAGCTGTCCGTGGGCCTTGTCGTCGGCCACCGTGCCGGTGAGGTAGACGCTGAAGACGAAGCTCAGCATCACCGTGTTGAAGGCATTGCCGCCGAAGTCGTACAGGCTCCAGGCGGCGACGACGCGGCGGGAGGCCGGGCTCGGGTCGAGGGCCTTGTGGGGGAACTCGTCCGCAGGGGTGCTGGTCACGCGAGAACGCTAGCCGGTGCCGGTGAACGCAGAGGGGACGAGGCACCCGAGTGGGTGCGGTGCCGGACTTCGGGTCCGTCCGCCGACTGCGAAAGGCCTTGGATGCACGCCCCGGATGTGGTTGCGTACAAGGCATGAGCGAAATTTCCAAGGTCACCGCCAGCCGTCAGGTCCCTGCCGCGCCGCAGGAGATCTTCGACCTGCTGAGCAACCCCGAGCGTCACGCCGAGACCGATGCCAGCGGTTCGGTCGTGTCCACCGACAAGGGCGAGCGCCTCAAGAAGGTGGGCGACACCTTCCGGATGAACATGGTCAAGGGCGACGGCTCCGAGTACCAGACCGAGAACGAGGTCTTCGCCTTCGTCGAGAACCGCGTGATCGGCTGGAAGAACCTGCGCAACCTCACCAGCGAGGTGGAGGTCGGCGCCAAGTGGCTCTACGAGCTCGAGCCCATCGATGCCGAGAACACCCAGCTCTCGCTGAACTACGATCCCACCGAGATCGAGAACCCGCAGGTGCAGGCCCTCGCCAAGGAGAAGTTCGCCGTCGAGTCGAACCTGGAGGCCTCGCTGGCCGCCATCGCCGAGGCACTGGCCTGATCTCCTGCCGGACTCTTCCGGCACCAGCACGCACGTCGCCACAGCTCTTCACCAGCTGTGGCGACGTCGCCTTTCACCTCTGCTCGACGCTGAACAGGTCCCCGGGGGCACAGCCCAGGGCGTCGCACAGTGCGGTGAGGGTGGTGAAGCGCACCGCCTTGGCGCGGTTGTTCTTGAGGATGGACAGGTTCACCACGCTCAGCCCGACCCGCTCGGCCAGCTCCGTGAGCGTCATCTCGCGCGCGGTGAGCAATTCGTCGATGTGGCAGACGACGCGGTGCTCGTCGGCCGGCATCAAATGACCTCGTCGAGTTCGCCCTGCAACTGCCCACCGCGCCGCAACACCAGTTCGAAGGCGAAGACCAGGTAGAGGGCGAGGACGGGCAGGAACATCTCGCCGATGGGCGTCCATGGGCGCAGGCCGGCCTCGAGCGATCCCACCACCCAGTTCGCCCCGAGGACGCGCAGACCGTAGGCGACGACCAACGCCACCAGGCTCCACCGGATGCCCGCCACGGCCTTCATCACCGGGCTGGCGAAGGTGCCGTCGACATGGGAGGTGGCCCGCAGGAGGAAGGCGATGGCCAGCGCCACGACCCCCCAGAGGATCGGGACCATGGCCGCGCCCAGCTTGAGCATGATCACGCCGCCGGTGGCTGCCGCGGAGGTGTCCACCGCGACGGTGTGGGGTGCCACCAGGTGCACCCCGGCGGGCAGTCCCGGCAGGGTCGCTGTCGCAGCCGATGAGACGGTGGTGACCACCTCCTTGGCGGTCAGGGCAGCCACGGCATTTCCCCCGCCGTACAGCAGGCCCAGGGTGGCGAAGAAGAAGCCAACCCCGGTCGGCCCCTGCAGGGGGGACCGGTGCTCGCCTGCTGTCCTGTGCTGGTCGGTGCGCATCTCAAACTCCCTCCATATCGAATGTCGTTATTAACGATACTCGATATGGAGGCTTTGGCAAGGTGCCGCGGCAAGCTCAGCCGGCGGGAAAGGATCAGGCGTCGATCTGCTCGGCGTCCAGGCGGTAGGCACCCCCGATGATGAACTCCTTGCGCGGGGCCACCTCATTGCCCATCAGCATCTCGAAGGTCCTCTCCGCCGCCTCGGCATCGTCGACGGTGATGCGTCGCAGCAGCCGGTGGCGGGGGTCCATCGTGGTCTCCTTGAGCTGGTCGGCGTCCATCTCGCCCAGGCCCTTGTAGCGCTGGGGCTCCTTGAAGTTGACCTTCTTCTTGGTGAGCTCGGCGAGCTTTCGCTGGTACTCGGCATCGGAATAGGTGTAGATGTAGCGGTCCTGGCCCTTGCGGGGATTGGTCAGCTCGAAGCGGTGCAGCGGCGGCACCGCCGAGTAGACCCGGCCAGCCTCGATCATCGGGCGCATGTAGCGGAAGAACAGGGTGGCCAGCAGGCAGCGGATGTGGGCGCCGTCAGAATCGGCGTCAGCCATGAAGATGACCTTGCCGTAGCGGGCCTGGTCCAGGTCGAAGGTGCGTCCGGAGCCGGCACCCACCACCTGGATGATCGAGGCGCATTCCTGGTTCTTGAGCATGTCGCCGACGCTGGCCTTCTGCACGTTGAGGATCTTGCCGCGGATCGGCAACAGCGCCTGGTGCTCGGAATTGCGGGCCCGGCCGGCGGTGCCCAGCGCCGAGTCGCCCTCGACGATGAACAGCTCGGACTTCTCACCGTCGGCGCTGCGGCAGTCCTTCAGCTTGGGCGGCAGGGTGGAGCTCTCCAGCGCATTCTTGCGGCGCACGTTCTCCTTGTGCATGCGCGCTGCCACGCGGGTGCGGGAGGCGCCGATCACCTTCTCCATCACCTGGCGGGCCTGGGCCTTCTCGGCCGGCTTGGAGGAGTTGAGGAAGGCACCCAGCTCGGACTCCACGACGCGCTGCACGATCCGGGTGGCGGGCGGGGTTCCCAATACCTCCTTGGTCTGGCCCTCGAACTGCGGCTCGGCCAGGCGCACCGTCACGACGGCGGTGAGCCCCTCCAGGCAGTCGTCCTTGACCAGTTCGTCGCCCGACTTCATCAGCCGGGTGCCCTCCATCGCACGCGTGAAGGTGCGGGTCAGCGCCCGCTCGAAACCCTGGACGTGGGTTCCGCCCTTGGGGGTGGCAATGATGTTGACGAAGCTCTTGACGGTCGTGTCATAGGCGTTGCTCCACCGCAGGGCGATGTCGACGCTCATCTCGCGGTCGACGTCCTGCGGGGTCATCGCGCCGGTGGCGGCGTCGAGCATGGGAACGGTCTCGGTGAACTGCCCCTTGCCCTGCAGACGGATCACGTCGGTGATCGGCGCGCCCTGGCTGAGGTAGTCGGCAAACTCGCTGATGCCGCCCTCGTGGTGGAAGACCTCCACCAGGCCCTCGCCCAGCCGGTCGTCGGTGACAGTGAACTTGAGCCCCGGAACCAGGAAGGAGGACTGGCGGGCACGGGCCACCAGCGAGGCGAGGTTCAGCTCGGCATCCTTGAGGAAGATCTGGCGGTCGGGCCAGTAACGCACCCGGGAACCGGTGACGCCACGCTTGGCCTTGCCGACCACGCGCAAGCCGGACTGGGGCGTGAAGGGGGCCTCTGGGCCGTCCCCGTCGAAGACGCCGGGCACGCCGCGGCGAAAGCTCATCTCGTAGGTCTTGCCGCCACGGTCCACCTGCACGTCGAGCCGGGCGCTGAGGGCATTGACCACCGAGGCACCCACGCCGTGCAGGCCACCGGTGGCGTTGTAGGCGCCGCCGCCGAACTTGCCGCCGGCATGCAGCTTGGTGAAGATCACCTCGACGCCGCTCAGGCCGGTGCGCGGTTCGGTGTCCACCGGCATGCCGCGGGCGTGGTCGTCCACCTGGATCGAGCCGTCGGCATGCAGGTGGATCTCAATGGCATCGCCGCTGCCGCCCAGGGCCTCGTCGATGGCATTGTCGATGATCTCCCACAGGCAGTGCATCAGTCCCTTGGTGTCGGTGGAGCCGATGTACATCGCGGGACGCTTGCGCACTGCCTCGAGCCCTTCGAGGACGAGAAGGTGCTTGGCCTCGTAGTCGCGTCCGCCCTGCGCACCCGTGGGCTGCTGGGCGGTGGTCTTCTTGCTGGTGGGGATCACATTGCTGGGCACCCCGACAGGCTACCGGGCAGCTGTGACAGTTCAGCCCACGGCGCACGGCAAGGACCCGGGCTGCAGCGCGCCACCGGATAGGGTGGAGGGAACAAAGTGTGGAGCGCGTGCGTTGCACATGACGTCACCCCACGGCAGGCGGACCGCCTGTCACCCGATCAAGGAGGCCGAAGTGACCACCACCGTCATCGACGAGCGCCAGCTGGACGCAACCGACCGTTGCGATCGCTGTGGAGCCCAGGCCTACCTGCGCGTCATCCTCGCCTCGGGCGGGGAACTCCTCTTCTGCGCCCACCACGGCAAGGCACACCAGGACAAGCTGCAGCAGGTCGCTCTCAAGATCCAGGACGAGACCAGCCGCATCAGCTGACTCGACGGCACGACGAGGGCAGGGCTCCACACCTTCGGGTGGGAGCCCTGCTCTTTGTCTGCCGTGGACTGCCCAATGTGGCAACGTGGGGACCATCCCCGACGAAAGGAAGGCCCATGAGCGAGATCACCGACGCCAGCACCACCTGCACCTGCGAGAAGTGCAAGCCCGAGTGCACCTGCCAGGAATGCAGCTGCTCCGACTGCGCCTGCTCCACCTGCCAGCACTGAGTCGCGGGGGGGGGGGG
>NZ_JBHWOO010000127.1:0-9839 GCF_043424415.1 Luteococcus sp.
GCCCAGCGGGGCATCGACCTGTCGAAGTCCTTCGCCTATGCCGACTCCCACGTGGACCTGCCGATGCTCAATGCGGTCGGCAACCCCGTGGCCGTGCAGCCCGACGTGGGCCTGCTGCGGGCGGCGCGCAAGAATGGCTGGAGCGTGGTCGACTGGCATGCCGAGCGCACGATCGGACGGCTGCGCCTTCCTCGTCGCAGCCCCCGCGACTAGGGTGGAGGTGCCCGACGGCGAGGTCGGGCCCTCGGGAGGTGAGGGGTGTGGACCCCTTCGTTGACGGCAGTCTGGAATGGAGTGCGCTCGCGCTCGACGACCTCGAGGAGCTGGTCGAGCTCTACACCGTGATCGCCTACTTCGACGATCCGGTGCAGGCCATCGAGGTCGACGAGCTGGCCGGCCACTTCTCGGCGCCGTGCGGCGAGCCCAGTCGCAATGCGGTGGTGGGCCGTGACTCGGCCGGCACCATCGTGGCCTGCGGCTGGAATGTGGTGCGGGCCACCCAGCCCGGGACTCCCGAGATCTGGCTGGCCGGTGGCGTCCACCCCTCCTGGCGGCACAAGGGGATCGGTGCGCGCCTGATGGGGTGGCAGGTGGCCAGGGCACGCGAGTGGCTGGTCGAGGTCCATGCCGAGCATCCCGAGGTCGACCGGGTGCGGCTGTGCTGCCACGTCGAGGCGCGTGGCCGCTCCCAGCAGGTGCTGATGGCTGCCCAGGGCTTCGAGCCGCGGCGCTGGTTCTTCGACCTGCAGCTGGCCTTCGGGCCCGAGCCCGAACGCTTCGCGCTGCCCCAGGCGCCGGTGGTGGAGGGGGTGGACCTGGTGCCCTACCATCCCCGTCTGGCCGAGGCGGTGCGTGAGGCCCACAACCTGGCCTTTGCCGACAGGGTCGGCCACCGCGAGGTCTCTCGGCAGGAGTGGGAGGACTCCGTCGCCCGCCCCGGCGCCCGCCCCGAGTGGAGCTGGGTCGCCCTGGTGGACGGCCGTGTGGTCGGGCATGCCATGAACTGCCTCGTCGGCGAGGGGAGCGAGGCGCTCGGCTGGACCGACCGGATCGCGGTGCTGCCATCCTGGCGCGGACGCGGCCTGGGCACGGCGCTGCTGGCCTGCTCGATCCACACCTTCCACCAGGCAGGACTGGCCGGTGCCGGGGTGGGCGTGGACGCCGAGGAGCCCGATGAGGCCCTGGGGCTGTTCACTCGCAATGGCTACCGGCAACAGGAGGCGGTCATCGCCTTCGAGCGCGAATTACTGCTTGTGGACGCGAAGGACTAGAATCTGTCGGCAGGATTGTCGACAGAGGTGAGGTAGACGCATGAGCGGTCATTCCAAGTGGGCAACCACGAAGCACAAGAAGGCTGTCATCGACGCCAAGCGCGGCAAGCTCTTCGCCAAGATGATCAAGAACGTCGAGGTGGCAGCCCGTCTGGGTGGCGGTGACCCCAGCGGCAACCCCACCCTCTTCGATGCCATCCAGAAGGCCAAGAAGAACTCGGTGCCCAATGACAACATCGACCGCGCCGTCAAGCGTGGCTCTGGTGTCGGCGCCGATGCCGTGAACTACGAGACGATCATGTACGAGGCCTACGGCCAGGCCGGCGTCGCGATCCTGATCGAGTGCCTCACCGACAACCGCAACCGCGCCGTCTCCGAGGTCCGTGTCGCCGTCACCCGCAATGGCGGGACCATCGCCGACGGTGGCTCGGTGCAGCGCCTGTTCGAGCGCAAGGGCGTCGTCACCGTCGCCAAGACCCAAGAGGCTCCGGCCGAAGGTCGCAGGACGGTCACCCGCGAGGTCACCGAGGACGAGCTGCTCGAGGCCACCCTCGAGGCGGATGTCGAGGACGTCACCGACAACGGCGACGAGTTCGAGCTGGTCTGCGATCCCAATGACATGGTCGAGGTCCGCAAGGCCGTCCAGGCCGCCGGCATCGACTACAACTCCGCCGAGGTGGCCTTCGTGCCCACCTTCGGCCAGGTCATCGACGACATGGAGACCGTGCAGAAGATCGAGAAGATCGTCGACGCCCTCGAGGAGTCCGACGACGTGCAGAACGTCTACACCAATGTGGAGCTCAGCCCCGAGCTGCAGGCCAGCCTGGCCGCCGAGGACTGAGTCCCGAAGCCTGGGTAGGAGCCACCTGACCCCGCCCGCCCTGGTGGTTGGCGGGGTCAGGTCCTCTCGTCGGCCTCGAGCTTGGGACGCGGCGGGGTGGGTGACTCCCAGTTCATCTTGCGCGAGACCACGCGCACCAGGAAGACCACCGAGACGATGCCCCACTGCCAAGTGGTGTTGAACAGCCCCAGGCGCACGGTGAGGTCCACCAGGATGGCGCCGAAGAGGGCGGGCAAGGCGTAGTACTCGCGGCTGAAGACGCTCGGAACGACACCCGCCATCACGTCGCGCATGACGCCGCCGCCGATGCCGGTGATCAGGCCCACCGTGATCGCCTCGAGCCCGGGGTTGCCGTGGTGGATGGCGGTCAGGGTGCCGGCGACGACGAAGGAACCGAGTCCGGCGGCGTCGGCCACCAGGACGATCTTGCGCAGCCGCTCGACGGTGCCCTCGAACCAGAAGGTGACCAGCCCGCCCAGCAGGGCGACCGAGACCAGCGGCAGGTTGGTGATGTTGCGCGGGGGAGTGATGCCCAGCAGGACGTCGCGGATGATGCCACCGCCCAGGGCGGTGACCAGCGCGAGGGTGAGGATGCCGAAGATGTCGAAATGCCGGCGCACGCCCACAAGGCCGCCCGACAGGGCGAAGGCGAACACACCGAAGAGGTCGAGCAGCAGCACCCGACAATCCTAACCGCGCTATCCTTGTCGAAAACCTGTTCGAGATTTCTGTGAGCACGATGTGGGGGAGCGGTCGGTGCGAGTGCTGGGAGTCGACCCGGGCCTGACCCGGTGCGGCATCGGCGTGGTCGACGGCCAGCCAGGCAGGCGACTGGACCTGGTGGCCGTCGGGGTGGTGCGCACCCTCGCTGACCAGGACCATGCCCACCGGCTGCTGGCCATCGAGCAGGGCATCGAGGAATGGTTCCTGGCCAACCGCCCCGATGCGGTGGCCGTCGAGCGCGTCTTCGCCCAGCACAACCTGGCCTCCGTGACCGGAACCAGCCAGGCCGCCGGCATCGCGATGCTCGTCGCGGCCCGCCACTCGGTGCCCGTCGCCCTGCACACCCCGAGCGAGGTGAAGGCAGCCATCACCGGTTCCGGCCGGGCCGACAAGGCGCAGGTGGGCACCATGGTGGCGCACCTGCTGCGGCTCAAGGAGCCCCCGAAACCGGCAGATGCCGCCGACGCCGTGGCGCTGGCCATCTGCCACCTGTGGCGTGGCGTGGCCACCAACCGGCTGGCCGAGGCCGAGCGTGCCGCGCGTGCCCAGAGGCGCCCCAGCAATCCCTACACGGCGCAGGCCCACCGCGGCCGCGCCCGCTGAAAGCGCTACTGCAAGCCCCCCACCACTGCAAGCCCCCCCACGACAGGAAGCAGAGCATGATCAGCCACCTCACCGGCGCCGTCACCGCCATCGGTGCCAGTGCCGCCGTCATCGACGTCAACGGTTTCGGGATGAAGGCCCTGTGCACGCCCGGCACCCTCGCCGGGCTGCGCCTGGGGCAGGAGGCCACCGTGCACACCTCGATGGTGGTGCGCGAGGACTCGATGACCCTCTACGGCTTCGCCACCGGCGATGAGCGCGACCTGTTCGAGCTGGTGCAGTCGGCCAGCGGCATCGGCCCCAAGATCGCCCAGGCCGTCGTGAGCGTGATGGGCCCCGACGACTTGCGTCGCGCCATCTCCAGCGAGGACCTCACCGCCCTGTGCCGGGTGCCGGGCATTGGACGCAAGGGGGCCCAGCGCATGGTGATCGAGCTGAAGGACAAGGTCAACGCCCTGGGCATGGTGGGCGAGCTTCCCGCCAGCACCGGCGCCGCGGGTCACGCCCTGTGGCGTGACCAGGTCTCGGAGGGGCTCGTGGGGCTCGGCTGGTCGGCCCGCGATGCCGAGGCCGCCTGCGGGTCCGTGGCCCACCTGGTGGAGCAGGATCCCAAGGTGGGCATCGCCGGGCTGATGCGTGCGGCACTGGCCTCACTGGCCCGCAAGTAGGGTTGGGGCCCAGGAAGAGAGGTGCCCGGTGGAACATTCACCCGTCGACCCGCACGCGGAACCCGAGGAGGTGCTGGTCGAGGCGGCCCTGAGGCCGTCGAGCCTGGCCGACTTCGGCGGGCAGCCACGGGTCAGTGACCAGCTGGGGCTGGTGCTGGCCGCCGCCCGACACCGGGGTGCGGTGCCCGACCACGTCCTGCTCTCCGGCCCTCCCGGGCTGGGCAAGACGACGCTGGCCATGATCATCGCCGCCGAGATGGGCTCGCCGCTGCGGATCAGCTCCGGGCCGGCGATCCAGCATGCCGGCGACCTGGCCGCGATCCTGTCCGGCCTGCAGGAGGGGGAGGTCTTCTTCCTCGACGAGATCCACCGGATGAGCCGCCCCGCCGAGGAGATGCTCTACCTGGCGATGGAGGACTTCCGCGTCGATGTCGTGGTCGGCAAGGGGCCCGGGGCCACCGCCATCCCGATCGAGATCCCGCCCTTCACGCTGGTGGGCGCCACCACCAGGGCCGGCCTGCTGCCCGGCCCGCTGCGGGACCGTTTCGGCTTCACCGCCCAGCTGGACTTCTACGCCCCAGAATCGCTGGAGGCCATCGTGCACCGCTCTGCCGGAGTGCTCGACGTCGACCTGGACGCCGACTCCGCCCGGGAGATCGCACTGCGCTCGCGCGGCACCCCCCGCATCGCCAACCGGCTGCTGCGCCGGGTGCGCGACTACTCACAGGTGCGCCACGCCGGCCGGGTGGACCGCACCATCACCGCCGAGGCGCTGGAGCTCTACGAGGTGGACCCGTTGGGACTGGACCGCCTCGACCGGGGCGTGCTGCAGGCCCTCTGTACCAAGTTCGGTGGAGGGCCCGTCGGGCTGTCGACGCTGGCGATCGCCGTGGGGGAGGAGACCGAGACCGTCGAGGACGTCGCCGAGCCCTTCCTTGTGCGCCTGGGCTTCCTGATGCGCACGCCCCGCGGCCGGGTGGCGACGGCGGCCGCCTGGCGCCACCTGGGGCTGACCCCGCCCGCCGAACAGGGTCTGTTCGAGAACTGAGTGACCGCTGGGGGGAGTTCACCCCGCCAGGGGCCTGTTGGGTGGGGACTTCAGCTGCCCAATGGGTACGCTTGCCGATGGACCACGGCCCGAGCGGGCCGAACAGCCCGGTGCCCTGCGCCCAGACCCACGAGGACCAAGAACGTGCCCACTCCCATGCTCGCCAGCGGTATGACGACAATCCTCATGCTCCTGGTGGGCATGCTGGTCTTCACCTTCCTGCTGCAGCGCCCGCTCAAGAAGCAGGCCGAGGCCCAGGCCCGGCTGCGCGACTCCCTCGGGCAGGGACAGCGAGTCATGCTCACCAGCGGGATCTTCGCCACCGTGAACCACGTCGGCACCGAGCAGCTGATCGTCGAGATCGCCCCGGGGGTTGAGGTCACCTGCACCAAGCAGGCGGTCGTCAAGACCGTCACCCCCGACGAGGAGGAGTTCGAGTTCGCCGACGAGCTGCCGGCCGAGACCGGGACCGAGGTCGAGCCGCTGGAGAGCACCGCGGCTCCGGCCGACCCGACTCCCCGAACCAACTGAGCCCCGGCTCACCCCGACAAGGAAGAACGACTGTGGCAACGAGCACGAGCCGATCCCACCCCGGCCGCACGCTGACCATCTTCCTGATCATCGCTGCGGCGCTGTTCGGGCTGATGGGGCTGGCCAAGACCTGGACCCCTCGACTGGGCCTCGACCTGGCCGGTGGTTCCACCATCACCCTGACCGCCTCCAACACCACCGGAACCGGATCGGTCTCCCAAGCCAACCTGGAACAGGCCAGGATGATCATCCAGAAGCGCGTCGACGGCCTCGGCGTCGGTGAGGCCTCGGTGACCACCCAGGGCAACCAGCACATCGTGGTGAGCGTGCCCAATGTCACCAATGACGACCTCAAGAACATGGTGGGACGCACCGCCCAGCTCATGTTCCGCAATGTCATCGCCGTCGAAGCGGCCGCGCCGGCCCCGTCCGCCTCGCCGTCGAGCGTCGGGCTGCCCACCGCACCGCCCACCCCGCGGGCCAAGAGCACCGGCAAGCTGCTCCCGCTGGACAAGGCGATGAACTACACGCCCACGGCCAGCGACCAGGAGGAGCTGGCCAAGTACACCTGTGACAAGGAGCCGGTCGACGTCATCGACCAGCCGCTGATCACCTGCGACCAGACCGGCCAGGCCAAGTACCTGCTCAGCCCCGTCGTGATCGAGGGCAAACACGTCAAGGAGGCCACCAGCGGCATGCCCCAGGGCACCGTGCAGGTGGCCGTGATGCTGACCTTCGACGACCAGGGCAAGAAGGACTTCGGCGAGGTCACCTCCACCATCGTCAACAAGCAGCCGCCACAGAACCAGAATGCCATCGTCCTGGACGGCAAGGTGGTCTCCGCGCCCGCGATCCAGTCGGCCATTCTCAACGGCCAGGCACAGATCACCGGCGACTTCACCCAGAAGACAGCACAGGACCTGTCGAACATCCTCAACTACGGCGCCCTGCCGTTGAAGTTCGACATCTCCGAGGTGCAGACCGTCAGCCCGACCCTGGGCGGCGAGCAGCTACGCGCCGGCATCATCGCCGGCATCATCGGCCTGCTGCTGGTGATCGTCTACTCGCTGTTCTACTACCGTGGCCTGTCGATCATCGTGGTCGGCTCCCTGGTGATCGCCGCCGCGATCACCTACGCCACCATGGCCCTGCTGGGCGAGGCGGTCGGCTTCGCGCTCAACCTGCCCGGGGTCGCCGGCGCCATCATGGCCATCGGCGTCACCGCCGACTCCTTCATCATCTACTTCGAGCGCATCCGCGACGAGATCCGAGACGGCCGAAGCCTCAGCTCGGCCATCGAAACCGGCTGGAAGAAGGCCCGCGGCACCATCGTGATCGCCGACGGCGTCTCGCTGCTGTCGGCCTTGGTGCTCTTCGTCCTCGCGGTCGGCGCCGTCAAGGGCTTCGCCTTCACCCTGGGCCTGACGACCCTGATCGACATGGCCATCGTCTTCTGGTTCACCAAGCCCCTGATGAGCCTGCTGGGCCGCACCAAGTTCTTCGGCCAGGGCCACAAGCTCTCCGGCCTCGACCCCGAACACATGGGTGTCAGCCGCGCGTCCCTGCTGGGCATCCGCAGCCGCGGCGCCACCGAGGGCACCACCCGACGCCAGACCACTCGCACCACCCGCGCCGCCCGTCGCAGCGATTCCGAGGAGACCCGATGAGCACCGCACACGTCCGCGACGAGGACCTGGGCTCCGGCGAGAGCGCCAGCAACGTTGACTCCCACGGCCGCAAGCTCAGTCTGGCCCACCGCCTCTACACCGGCGACGTCTCCTGGGACTTCGTGGGCCGCTGGAAGCAGTGGTTCCTGGTCTCTGCCGTCGTCATGGGCATCGCCCTTGCCTCGCTGCTGCTGCGCGGCCTCAACCTCGGCATCGAGTTCGAGGGCGGCGTCGATTTCAGCGCCCCCGCCCAGGTCAACTCCCAGACGGTGGGCACGGTCACCGACGCCGTCAAGGCCACCAAGCTGCCCGACATGGACGCAACCCAGGTGCTCACCGTCGGTGAGAAGGAGGTCAAGGTGCAGACCCGCACCCTGACCAATCCGGAGGTCAAGCAGGTGCGCGAAGCCGTCGCCAGGGCCACCGGCACCACCATCGACAAGGTCAACTACTCCCAGATCGGCGCCTCCTGGGGCGAGCAGATCACCAAGCAGAGCCTGCGGGCGCTGGGCGTCTTCCTGGTGCTGGTGAGCCTGTTGATCTGGGCCTACTTCCGGGACTGGAAGATGTCGGTGGCCGCCCTGGTCGCGCTCATGCACGACCTCATCCTCACCCTGGGCGTCTACTCGATCCTGGGCTTCACCGTCACCCCGGCCAGCATGATCGGCGTGCTGACCATCCTCGGCTACTCGCTGTACGACACCGTGGTGGTCTTCGACAAGGTCCGTGAGAACGTCCGCGACCTGCCCAAGCAGCGCCGCACCTACTCCGAGGCCGCCAACCACGCCGTCAACCAGGTGCTGGTGCGGTCGCTCAACACCACCATCATCGGCGTGCTGCCGGTGGCCGCGCTGCTCTTCGCCGGCACCTTCGTGATCGGCTCCGGCCCGCTCAAGGATCTGGGCCTGGCCCTGTTCGTCGGCATGGTGGCCGGCGCCTACTCGTCGATCTTCATCGCGACGCCGCTGCTGGCCCTGCTGCGCGAGCGCGAGCCCGCGATGAAGGAGCACCGCGCCAACCTTGCCCGTCGTGCCCAGCGACGCAGCGAGCGCCCGCAGGCACCGCAGGTCAGCGTCCAGGCGGCCACCACCGGCGCCCAGGCCGCCGACTCCACTGGGGCGCCTGCCCCGACCACGCCCACGGTGCGCACGCAGCGCACCCGCACCACGCGCGCCAACCGCAAGCAGAACTGACCCGGGGGAAGAGCATGACCGACAACCGTGAACTGATCAGCTCCCTGATCACCGACGTGCCCGACTTCCCCAAGCCGGGGGTCGTCTTCAAGGACATCACGCCGCTGCTGGCCTCTCCCGAGGGCTTCCAGGCGGCCGTCGACGCCATCGTGGAGGCCGCCCCCGGGCCGATCGACGTGGTGGTGGGCATGGAGGCACGTGGCTTCATCTTTGCCGCACCGGTCGCCGTCGCCCTGGGCGCGGGCTTCGTGCCGGTGCGCAAGCCCGGCAAGCTGCCGCGCCCGGTCTTCGAGGAGGCCTTCGCGCTGGAATACGGCACCGAGACGCTGACCATGCACCGCGATGCCATCAAGCCCGGTGCCCGCGTGCTGGTCGTGGACGACGTGCTGGCCACGGGCGGTACGATCGGCGCCACGGCAAAGCTGTTGAAGAAGCTCGACGTCAACCTGGTCCATGTGGCCGTGGTGATGGAACTCAGCTTCCTCGACGGCCGCCGCGTGCTGGACGAGGCGGGCATCGACTCGTTCAGCGCCATCACCACCGTCTGAGCTGCGGCTCAGCCCGAGCCGGAAGGTCAACCGTGAGCAGCGACGGAGTCTACGGACCCTACTGGCAGGGCAGTGCCACCGCCCCCGGGATCGACGAGTCGGCCCAGGGCACCGAGCGTCACGCGGACCGCTTCACCAGTGGCCCAGAATCGCCCCGGCTTCGGATGCGCCAGCGCCTGGCCCGTCTGGGTGCGCCCAAGGCCACCGCCTCGGCCGTGCTCGACCCCCTGTTCAAGGTGGTCAGGGCCAACCACCCCAAGGCGGACCTGCAGCTGCTGGAACGGGCCTACAACACCGCCGAGCACTACCACCGGGGCCAGACGCGCAAGTCCGGCGATCCCTACATCACCCATCCTCTGGCGGTCACCACCATCCTCGCCGAGCTGGGCATGACCGAGCCGACCCTGGTGGCCGCGCTGCTGCACGACACCGTCGAGGACACCTCGTACACGATGGAGCAGCTGACCGCCGACTTCGGCAGCGAGGTGGCGTTGCTGGTCGACGGCGTCACCAAGCTCGACAAGGTGACCTATGGCGAGTCGGCCAAGGCCGAGACGCTGCGCAAGATGGTCATCTCGATGAGCCGCGACATCCGCGTCCTGGTGATCAAGCTGGCCGACCGGCTGCACAACATGCGCACCATCAGCTTCCTGCGCCCCGACAAGCAGGCACGCATCGCCTCCGAGACACTCGAGATCTTCGCTCCGCTGGCCCACCGCCTGGGCATGAATGCGGTCAAGTGGGAG